>JAHFAP010000177.1 GCA_023250495.1 Deltaproteobacteria bacterium
GAGCATCGCCTGGAGGGCTAGAGAGCTGCCCGGAATACTGATCGCTTCGGCGGCGATACCGTATTTTTCGTAGAAATTCGCCTCCTTCGCCAGCCAGAGCGTCATCTGCGTTGCCGACGCGGAGCCGCCGCCAACCCTAAGTTTGTCGGGTCGTTTTTCCTGACCAAAGGCGGGCGAAGAACATAACGCGGCAAGGATGAGAACGATGGGTATTGCAGAGCGCATCGTTTTCATTTTTGCTCCATGATCAGATTAGCTCACAACGGATTTTGAAGAGGAAATTACTACCGTCGATCGGATCGTTATCGATGATTTGGAAAGTCTTTACCTTAGGGGAAGCTCGGAGGACAGCTTCAAGTTGGGGAAGCATTCTGCAAGTCTGCCTCCACTGCCTGCCAGCGGGCGAGGAACTGCTCGGCGGCCTGCCATTCCTCTAAATCATCTTCTGCCCGAACTATCTGTCGTTGCCTATCCAGGGTGGCTAACGCAGAAATCTTACCGGAACCCTGGCACAGAGCTGCAACCTGCTTAGCAAACTGTTCCACCGAGGTCTGGTAGAAAGAACGATAATGTTCGGCTCGTTCCTGATATCGCCTCACCTGTCTTTGAACGTAGTCGTCAGCCAGCATCTTCAGCGCCTCAGCCTCGTCCTTACAAATCCCATGCGTGAGAAAGGGGGCGACGATTTTTTTGACGGCTTCAGGCCCACTCATGCTTCAAACCCTACCACGCCTCTCAGCCCTCTGCAATAATATGCTCCTCTGTCATTTTTCTCTTCCCAACAACGGGAGCACCTTCTGGTAAAACTCGCGGTCCCCTTCAAAGGTGCTGTCCAGTTCGCAGATCTCTTCCACCGTGAGCCAGCGAGCGTCGCTTACTTCCCTCTTGTCGAGCACCAATTCTCCGGCAACGTATTCAGCGAGCCACCAGTTCAGTCTGAAAGTTCCGCGCGATGAAATGTTTTCCCACACCTTGCGCAGCGGCCGCACCGTCAACCCAACCTCTTCCCTCGCCTCGCGAACCACCGCTGCCTTCTGGCTCTCTCCAGGCTCGACCTCCCCGCTAACCGGCGCCCAGTACCCCGCGCCCCGCACACTCGGCGCCCTTTCGATAAGGAGCACCTTGTCGCCCTTCGTTATCACCGCAACAACCGCCTCAAGCATCATCTTTCCAGATATCTACTGATATCGTGTCCCACTTGCGTGGAATAGTAGAATGATGGGATTCATCCCCATTTCTATGTTGGGAGGATAGGAAATTTACCGCTTGTTTCGGACGGAGAATATCTTTTCGTCGGTGTTAGGCTGCTACCTCGACGGTGGCATAAAAGTCCACTTGTCGCGGCGTGCGCTTCGGAGTGACTGAGCGGTGTCGGGGCTGCGGGGGGTTAACGCGATCTTCCCGCATTCCTCGCAGGTGAAGTGCAATGGCTTTTTCAATCCGCCGAAGGGCAACGTCAATTGTCTTCCCGGTAGCGACGCAGCCCGGAAGGTCTGGCACTGACGCACCCCAGTCACTGTCGGGGTCTTTGTTAACGCGAACCAGATATCGTAACTTTTTCATCGCCTCACTCCTTTGAGGCCAGCTTGTCGCATCACTGAAGCGAGTGTACCCTTCGGCATGTCGTCGCCTGGATGGCCGCTGACGGTCACTCGGCCAGGCTTTCTAGGATGATTAAACTGCCGGTGGCTCCCTTCCGTTACTACCAAGCGCCACCCATCTGCTTCAAGCAGACGAACCACCTCACGCACCTTCACAAGGACACTGTGTTAAAGGCTTCCTGGAATAAGTTGTATCATTGTTGAACGACGCGCGACGCATCCGGCTTGGCTCGTGCTCATGGCCAACGCAGGTCACGAACGGGTGCTTACCTGAATCTTGCGCTTTATGGAAAACTTCAACCGGACTGCTGCCGGCAACGATCACATGCCCGTCCGCAAACCCGATCCACTGGTCACGATATTGGGTGAGCAACTCGTTGCGATGTGCCCAGTAGTCCGCTTCGTTCTTTTGCCAATCGGGATGAATCCTTCGGGCAACCTCGGGCGGCAGTCCCGCAATCAAGCTTTGCATAACAACCTCAGGCAAAAGATACTCTAATGCCCAGTAGTTCTCAACCTGCGTAGATCGTTGGATAACTAGCACACCCAAGCTCAGCCGCTGGTGTTAGCGCACCCGCGAAAAGATTCCCGGCCCTTTTTCTCCACCCTAACGGTTACAAGCCCAAACAAAGGAACCAGAAGGCGTACAGGTCGTTTAGGGGCCAACCAAGTTAGTCAAATAGTTGATTAGGCCAAACATAAGCCATAGCACAACGAGCACCCACTTGGTCACACAAACGAAGACTGAAACTCGGAGGCCCTCACTTACCACGCCTTCGCGAAATAGTAAGGGCTCCGTGCCCTGAATCTCCCTCACGGCTTCGACGTAAGCACGCTGCCAAGCCGAATGGCGTTCGATGACGCCTGCGAACAGCAGCGCAAATAGTGCACCCAACACGGCGAGCGCGGTGATAAGTGGACGCCTGAGCAGTTCAACAGCGCCTCCCTGCCAGCCAATAATGACCGCTGCTCCCACAACCAGTGCCGACTCTACGCCGACGTAACGGGTAACCCACGAGTCGACGTTCCTGTCCTCGTTAATTAGCAGATCGATGGCCCGATCAAATAGCTTGTCAGCCTGAACATCGTTCACGTTCCACCCCACTGCTGGTGGCCATAAGGATAATCACTGGCACCTAACGGTTAGCCGATTCCAGCCTTACGTCAGTTTCGCATGGATGCTGACTGTTTAGTGTTCAGATCGATTCTATTGTGACTCCCATAATTTGACAACAGGATATCAAACCTTCAACCCGTTTATATATCGCTCGAAAGTGGCGTTGAAGCAACGACAAAATAATGCTAGAGCCAAGGTCACGATGGCCAAGTATCGCGTGACGGTGGACACCGGGGGGACGTTTTCGGATTTCGTTTTCTTCAACGAAGAGAGCGGCGAGATCAGCATCACGAAGCTTCCCTCGACGCCGAAGGAACCTTTTCAAGCCGTGCTCAACGGCGTCAATGAGCTGCTCGGGCAAGGGGTCGCGGCGAAGGACATCTCTTTCTTCTCCCACGGCACGACCGTCGGCACCAACACGCTGCTCGAAGAGAAAGGCGCGAGAACCGGCCTTCTGGTCACGGAGGGTTTTCGCGGCATCTACGAGGTGATGGAGCAGTCGCGCGGCTACGGGCCGGCGACCTATGATCTCTTCTTTGAAAAGCCGAGGCTCCTGGCGCCGCCCTACTACACCGAGGAGATTCCCGAGCGCGTGGACTTTCGCGGCCAGGTGCTGAAGCCGATTGATGTCGAATCGTCATTGCAGGCGATCCGCAGGCTGAAGCAGAAAAAAGTCGAGTCGATCGCGGCGTGTTTTCTCTTCTCATTCCTCAATCCCGATCACGAGCTGAAAATCAAAGAGATCGTCGAGCAAGAGCTTCCCGAGGCCAGCCTCTCGCTTTCCTGCGAGGTTCTGCCGCAGATCCGTGAGTTCTACCGCTTGAGCACGACGGTGATCAACGCCTACATCGCGCCGGTGATGAGCCGCTACGTCGGGCTCCTGGAGCAGCGGCTTAGAGAAATGGGAGTCGCGACACCGAGGCTCTACATCATGCAGTCGAACGGCGGCGTGGCGACGTTCCAGAGCGCGGCGAAGAAGCCGGTCGCGACGGTCCTTTCCGGTCCGGCCGGAGGCGTCATCGCCTCCCTCGGCATCAGCCAGCGGGCGGGGATAAAAAACATCATCACCTTCGACATGGGAGGAACGAGCTGCGACGTGGCGCTGATCCACGAGGGAAATCCGGTCATCACCACTCAGGGGAGAATCAGCCAGCGTCCCATCAGCCTTCCCATGCTCGATATCCACACGGTCAGCGCCGGCGGCGGAACGATCGCGCGGATCGACGCCGTCGGCGGCGTCCAGGTTGGACCGGACAGCGCGGGCGCCGACCCAGGCCCGATCTGCTACGATCACGGAGGAGAAGAGGTCACGATCACCGACGCCAACCTGGTGCTCGGCGTGCTGCACCCGGAGAGATTTCTCGGCGGCCGCCTCAAGCTCAACCGGGCCAAAGCGGAAAGGTTGGTTGAAGAAAAAATCGCGCGCCGCCTGGGGTTGGATGTTCTGGAGGCCGCGGACGGAATCCTGAAAATCATCAATGCCAAAATGGAGGAGGCGATTAAGGCGGTCTCTTCGCAGCGCGGTTACGACATCCGCGACTTCACGCTGATCGCCTTCGGCGGCGGTGGCCCTATGCATGCGGGAAGAATCGCCCTCGACCTGGGAATCCCGACGCTCCTCATCCCCTATACTCCGGGCGTGACGTCAGCATTGGGGCTCCTGCTGGCCGACGTCAAGCATGACTACGTGAGGTCGAAGCTCGTGCCGCTCAAAGAGCTGGATCTCGACGAGATCAACCGTCTCTTTTCCCAGCTCACCGAGCAGGCAAAAAAGGATCTCTACGCCGAAGGCTTCAGCGACGGCGAGATCGCGCTGCAGCCGTTTCTCGACCTGCGCTATGCGGGCCAGGGATACGAGCTGACCGTGCCCTCTTCCATGCCTCCTTTTAAAGCGGCGGATCTTGATCTCATGCGCCAACGCTTCGACAGCCAGCACGAGCAGGCCCACGGTCACAAGGCTGAATCCGAGCCGGTCGAGCTGGTGAGCCTGCGCCTGATCTCCGTAGGTTTGGTGCCGGAAGCGAAGCTTTCTCCCGCGGCGCCGACCGGCAAAAAAGTCGAGGCCGCGCGAACCGGAGAGAGAAAAATCTTTTTCGGCGAGGAGCACGGGCTGCTCAACTGCCAGATTTACAGCCGCGAGCTGCTGGAGCCGGGACACAGGATTTCCGGCCCGGCGGTGATCGAGCAGATGGATACCACGACGGTGATCCACCCGGAACAGGAGGCGACGGTGGATGGCTACCGAAATTTAATCGTCAGGGCCAAATGAAATTTTGAATTTTGAGTTTTGAATGTTGAATTACAATCCGGAGAATTCAAAATTCATCTTTCAAAATTCAACATTGTATTGCGATGACTGTTGATCCGATAACATTGCAGGTGATCCAAGCGCGCCTGGCCGGTATCGTCCAAGAGATGCAAAACTCCCTCTTCCGCACCGGCTTCTCCACCATCATCCGTGAATCCCAGGACGCAAGCTGCGCCATCCTGAACTGCCGGGGTGAAGTGGTCGCCCAGCACGTGGTCCTGCCGCTTCACATGGGCGCTTTTCCCGCGTGCGCTCAGGGAGTGCTCAGACACTATCCTAGTTCTGAGATCCACGAAGGCGACGCCTTCATCACCAATCATCCATATCTGGGAGGAAGTCCGCATGCGCCGGACATGGCGGTTTTGACGCCGATCTTTTACCGAGGGGAGTGGGTCGGCTTCGCCGCCGACATGGCCCACAAGAGCGACATCGGCGGGCCGGTGCCCGGAAGCTGCTGGAGTCAGGCGCGAGAGATCTTCCAGGAAGGATTGCATCTCCCGCCGATCAAGTACATCACGCGCTTCCAGCCCAACCGCGACATCGAAGAGATCATCGGCGCTAACAGCCGCACTCCCGAGCTGGTCATCGGCGACATGCGCGGCCAGGTCGGCGCGGACCGCCTGGGTGAGCGGCGCTTCCAGGAGTTAATGGAAAGGTACGGCCGGCAGTCGGTGCTGGATTCTTACGAAGCGCTGTTCGCGCTGACCGAGTCGAGAGTCCGCCGCGAGATCGCCTCCTGGCCGGACGGCAGCGGCGAAGGAGAGCGGTTCGTCGACAGCGACGGCATCGAGCTCGACAAGCCGGTGCGCATCAACGTAAGGATCGATAAAAAAGGCGACCGCCTGCTCTTCGACTTCACCGGCTGCGCGGCGCAGACCAAAGGGCCGGCCAACATACGGCCCACGGTGGTCCGGGCGGCATGCTCCTACTGCTTGACTTCGCTGGTGGACCCGGCGCTTGCCACCAACCACGGCCTGGCGCGGGTGGTCGAAGCGAAATTCAGCGATGGGAGCGTCGTCAATCCCTATTTCCCCGCGCCGGTCAACACGTATAATCCGACGGTGCATGCGCTGGTCGAGGCGCTGTTCGAAGGCTTCAGCCAAATCACGCCGCACAAGAAGGTCGCGGACGGCTGCAGCAGCCGCTCGATCATCATCGGCGGTCGCAGCAACAAGACCGGCAGGAGCTACGTCCAGTACGAGATCTTCGGCGGCGGCTCCGGCGGCCGCAGCGGCAAAGATGGCGTCTCCGGCACGAATGTCAATCAGTCCAACGCGCGGATCGCGCCGGTGGAGATCATCGAATCGGAGTTTTCCACGCGCATCCGGCGCTTCGATCTGGTTCGCGACTCCGGCGGCGCGGGCAAATTCCGCGGCGGCCTTGGATTCGTGCGCGAATACGAGCTGCTCGATCAGGAGGCGCGCTTCTCGCTCCGCTCCACCAAGCACGCCGTCGCCCCCAAAGGAATAGAGGGAGGCCATCCTGGAAAAACCGGGAAGTGCACGCTCAATCCCAACATGGAAAAAGAGCAGGTGATCCCCTCGCGCTATTCCGATCACCTGCTCCACCCCGGGGATATCGTGCGCCTGGAGACGCCGGGCGGCGGCGGGCTCGGAAATCCGCTCGAGCGGGATCCGCTGAACGTTTTAACCGACGTGCGAAACGGCTACGT
>JAHFAP010000178.1 GCA_023250495.1 Deltaproteobacteria bacterium
GGAGACAGGTTGCGTGACAGCAGAGCCATCTACTTTCCACGCGGTAGTGTTGACCGTATTTCCAGGCTGGACGGTCCACGTACCGGACTGGCTCACTGGAACTATGTCATTGGTCGCTATTGTGACCCGTTGTGTGCCTAAATCTCTCACGCCCGTATTCATCGAGATCGCAGCACCGCCCATCTGACTGAGATTAGTGACGGTCGAAACGGTCGTGACCGCAGTTAAAGTGTCGGCTGGTTTGAGACGTGTGGAGAGCAAAACGTCCAGGTTATCGGTCTTGGTTTTAATCAGCGCGAGCGTCGCTTCTGTGGAAGCGCCCGCAGCCAGCGGTAGAGAAACAGCGGACACTGGCTGCGTGTCGGAAGGCGTCGTTGGCTTGTAAAAAGCCGTACCGTCGGTGAGCCGCGCCGGGAACGGGTTGGTCGCACTTGGGCTGGCTCCCAGAATTTGGAGAATGTTTACGTCGGTCGTTCCTCCAGCGCCGCCAGCGCAGGATTCAAAGGCGCTGTTGTCGGCCTTCACGCAACGAACGGCTATCGAATCCTCTTTCGCCGTGTTGTTGATGCGCGACCCCAGGGCCGGAATCGACTGCGCCCATCCCGGAGTGCTCCATAGGTAACAAAGGCCAATTAGTAGTAGAAAGATACCCTGTTTCACGCTACCGCCGCTCCTCGAATCGTAAACACCCGATCTCCCCCTACTGGACCTCCAGCGACGAGCTTCACGGCACCGCAGACAAACGTGATGTACGTGGCCTTTGCGGCTGGCAGGGTATAATTCGACCCTCCGCTTTGCAGCGGGATAAACGTGCCTCCTGGATCCGGTGCGACTTGGACCGTCACCGTCTCGGGCAAGGTGGCTGGGGCAAAGAAGAAAATGTCCGCCTTTGGCCGTGCCGACCTTTCCGTCAGGTCGAGAACGTCGGACTCCGTTGCTCCGTTCAAAATTGTCAGTGTGGTTTTTCTCCAGCCCATATAACCTCCTATTCTTCTGTGGCCTTGAGCGCTTTATCGCGCGTCTGCTTGAGGTCGGAGCGCAGCCCGGCGACTGTCTTTTCCAACTCGGACTTTTTTGCTTCGAGTTCTTCGATCTCTACCCGATACTTTGTCCTTTTGGCCGTCTGCTCCCGGTCAAAGTCGCGCTTGATCTTGTCGACCGCCAGCTCCGCCCGTCGGATCTCCACGTCGGCCGCCGCCTGGGCTCGGATTGTTCCGGCCGTAACCGCCTCCTCGGCCTCCCTCCTAATGGTATTCAGCACGCCCTTTTCCTTTGCAGTGAGCTCGACAAGGTCGTTGAGTTCCGCCTGCAAGCCGTCACGTTTCTTCTCCAGCCCGGGAATCCGGCTCTCGAGAGAAATCAGTTTCCCCTCCACTTCCTCCGCCTTAGCCAGGACTTCGTCGGCCCGAGCCAAGCCGTGAATCAGCGGCAGAATCCCGTTCAGGGCTTGCCTAGCTTCGTTGTAGGTGATTTCGCTCATAATTCCTCCTTTAATGCAGTGTCCTTTCCTGCTTGTAGTCCTCCGAGCCTCGCCCCAGTTCCTCCCACTCCCTCTGACATACGCTGCAAAAGAGCGGGATTCGAACTCCGAGCTTGCCGGCGCTGGGGCCCGGGATTGCCATCACATGCCGGCCGCAGCCGCGCATACACTGCCGCGATGTCGGGTTGTGATCCACGTGGACCTCGAGTTGGCGGTCCGCTTCGCGCTCGAGCATGGCGAAGGCCCGCTCTTTGTCAAAGTCGGCGATGAACAAAAATTTCGACACGCACTCCGCGCAAGCAAAGAACCGGGAGAGGGACTTCAGACGCTTCAGCGGCCGTTGGTCGGGCGTCGCGCCGCAGGACACGCAGGCGCAAATTCGGATCGGGGCGATGTTAGGCATGCGAATTCTGGCGATGATAGATCCGGTCACACTCCCGACACTGCCGGTGACCGTTTGACCTCAGGTGACTATTTACGTCATTTACCGGATGCCCCTTAGGGCAAGCATGCTGTCTTGCCTGGCGTCGAAGCATGGCGCGCTTCATATTTTCGTCGTTCGTAACTGCTTCGAGGTGAAAAGGATTGACACAACACTCCATCTCGCATACATGATCGATTTCGAGGCCGGGGAGAATCCGGCCTTTGTAATGCTCATAAGCAAAGCGATGTGCGTATTCGATGTTTCTCCTAATCAAGAGCTTTCCGTATCGAGGATTCAAGGCGCCGATCCATAACCAACAGCCGGTGTTTGGCTCCGGGATGTACTTCGCCTCAAATCTTTCGAGCGGCGTGTTTTTAGGAATTCGGTGGTAAATGCCCCTCGGCATCGGTTTTCCTTGGTCCTGGATTTTTCGGCGATCTCCGCACAGTTGGACACTGTTCTTCTTCTGGCCTCAAAGCTTCTGTTGCTTCATGAAACCTATAGAGCCTCGCCACCGCGGCGGCCTTCTGTTGTGGCGTCTTTTCGGGAGGGAGATCGTCGGTCATGAATCCCTCTTCACGCGCGGAGGATTATTGAAAAACCTTTCGACTATCAGAAACGAGAACTCGTCGGGATACTCCTCCATGAATTGTTCCAGGAGATGCTCCGAAACGGAGTCAATGGCCGCTTCATCGATTTGGTTCATAATCCCCTCGCGCCGAAGTACCTCTTCTCCGTCGGCCTTTGCTCCCGCGTCGGCTTGTAGATCGCCTTCAAGTCCTGCATCCAGCAGACCGCTAAAAAGAGCGCCTTGGCCGCCTGGTCCATTTCCTGCTCCATCTTGTCTTTGACCATGTCGTCGAGATGGAGCCGCCCTTCTCGTATCATCTGGTCGGTCTTGGACCGCCCGATTTCGGAGAGCGCGTACTCCGGCCCTGCGTAGGTGGCGCATGGGACCTCGTTCAAGCCGAACGTCATGCCCGGGATGCGATACACCAGCTCCCGGTTCGCCTCCCTGTCCACGACAATAGTGGAGAACAACAGGTCTTTCCTGAACTGCCCCAGTGCGTTCTCGAGCTCCGGCCAGGTTCCGGTAGCCACATCGAGCACGGTAAGATCCTGCGGGGCAGCGGAACGAAACATCTCGGCCACCACGACAGCGGCGCCAGTTTCTCGATCGAGCTGGGGAAGGACGAGGCCACAGACTACGCGGATGAATTTCCGATCCTGGCCGGCGACCTTCCCGAACCAGTAGGCGTCAAGGCCGGAGGTTGCTTTCTTGTAGCCGAGGATCATTCCAGTACCGCCTTGCGAAACTCTTCCCCCATGCACCAACCCATTCTCCCGGCGTCGTCGCCCCGGATCCATTCCTTGCAGAGCTTACAGTAGAAGCATTCCTGGATCGGATGCTTGGCGTCGTTCTTGTGGAGCTCGCCGCAATGCTCACCGGAGTCTTCGTGATTGACGCCTAGCGCCTCGCGGGCGAGATACCCGACGTCAATGGGCTTTCCGTTCCATGTGTACGCGCCATCGACCTTAGTCCAGTTCAGCGGATTCGCGTACTCTTCCAGCGCGGTCCAGAGCGAGCGACCGAGATGGCGGAGCTGCATGTTTTCCTGCACGAGCCGGTTCTGCCGGGATCGCTTGCGGAAGGTTTTGATGACGCCCATTCTACCTGTACCTCACTCGTTCCTTGCGATGCTGGCGTTAGCCCACATCACCGCCTCTTCGATCTTGGTGAGCGCGAGCGACCGCTCCCGGCTCGGCGGACACATGGCCATCACCTGCTCGGCGAGAGAGAGCGCCAGGCTTCGAAGATGAACGTAGCGCTCAGGCTGGTCCTGCACGGGGGCGTGATAAGTAAAAGCATCGTTCAGTCGCTTCCCTTCCTGCGGCGTGATTACGTATTTCGGTAACAGTTGCTCCATGTTCCCCTCCTATAAGTCACGAATGACCTTTTCCTTCTCCAAACTCGGCAAGATCCCTCCCAGCCCTCCCCGCTTTCTCATCTGCGCCGCGATCGCCTTGGAGATCACGCGGTCAGAGAAACAACCCTCCTCCGGCCCACTCTCGCCGTTGTCGCCGACGACGTACGTCATCAGTTCGTCGATTGTGTCCTTGTCGTGGCAGATCACGTCGGAGAGCAGCGCCGCCAGGTCGTCGATCATCTCCGGCCGGGTCTTGACGTCCGTGGGCCAGCCCAATTTCTGCGTCGGCCTGCGCGTGCGGGTGTCCACCGACTTGTGCCAGTAGAGCCGCGGATAGTTGAGCTGCTTAAGCCGTGCCAGCGTCGCGTGTCCGTGGTTGTTGGACTCCACGCCCAGCAGCGCCTCGTTGTATGATCGCCCGATCATGTTTAGCTCGTCCCCAAACAGCGACGGCTCGATGTGTCCGTGCCAGGTGGCGACCTCTTCCGCCGTCGCCTTGTCCAACACATGCGCCGAAGAAAACGCCCCGTCTTTCACGCCCTCGGCCACATCGGCGCCGATCACGTAGTGGCGCCCGGGCAGCGGCGGCTTCCAGATCTTCACAAAGCCGGCCAGATTCTCCTCCAGACGGAAGCGCGAGCCTTCGGGCTTGAGATATCCGCGCACCTTGGGCTCGGTGCATTTCAGCAGATAGGCAGCGAGCAGCTCGCGGTTGAACCGCGGCCGGCCGGAGAGGAGGAAACACTCGACGTCGTTCGACGGGTATTCCTGGCGGAACTTATCGACCTGCTGATCGCAAAGATTGGCGATGGCCCAGCGCCGCCAGTTGACTTGCTCCAAGGTGAGCTTGTAGGCGCCTCGGAGCTTTGCCTCTTCTTCGGAGAGCGTGTCCCCAAACATCTGCGGCGGGATTTCGAGGGCCCGCTTGTATGCCTTGTGCTCGAACCACGGCATGAAGAGCGCAAAAGCGTCGATTTGCCCGGCCTTTGCCGCCGTCCATCGCTTGTGAAAATAATTGCCGACACCGTTGGCAGTGGATTCGTCGATGATCATAGTGCCCGGCTCGTCGGGAACCGTTTGCAAAACTGAGAGCGAGGCCTGCTCGGCCTTGTCCCAAAATGCCAACTCCGAGCGATGGAGCATGTGGACGGTTTTGGATCGCCCCAGGTTCACGTCTCCGGCGGTGGCGACCCGGAGCTGGGAGAGCAGCCCGGGCTTCTCCGGACGTGAGGCCGGATCCGGATTCTCGAAGACTATCTCTTTGCGGTTCGAGTACCGTGTCATGGGCCGAACCCGCTGATCGAGCTTGGTCAGAAAGAGCTGGTCCATTTGGAACATTTCTTCGGTCGCGTCGAGATCGTGGGCAACCGTGAGCCCGTTGACGAACGGATGAGTGGCGCCGCGATGAAAGAAGACCGACTGGATGGCGGTAGAGAATCCGATCCGTCTAGCTTTGAGGATGATCCCGCGCACGGGCTTGCCGGCGGATTCCTGGGCCTCGACGTACTTGAAGAGCTTATCCTGGCCTTCGTTCAGCTTGAGCGGGATAACGGATTGCTCTTTCGTTTTGATCCAAAGATGCTCCTCGATAAAGAAGCGCCGATCCTCCTGAATCAGGTCGGCGTAGGCTTCGAATTTTTCAGCGGTTGCGGCTTCCATGCTTTCGCTCGGCGGCCTTTAGAAGGAGATCGTCGATTGTGAGCTCTTCCTTGACGTGCAGGGTCTTGGCGGCCTCCGGGACAAACTTGCCGACATAGTCCCGCGTGGAGGCCGGATCGACGGATAGCTTGAATTTCTTTTTGCCGTGGGCGGTCCTGCGCTCGATGATTTTTCCCGCCGCGAGGCCGACGTAGGTCTCCAGCACCGGCTTGATGTGCTCCTCGATGTACTCACGGGCGAGCTCGGCAGCCTTTTGTTTGATCTCGGCCTGCTCCTTAGTGGGTCTGCCGCCGGGAGGATCACGCCTTCCGCCTTGATTCGGATGCTTCTGGCCCTTGCGAAAAGGCATATGGTTTCATTTGGTTTTCAATTTCAAAAACCTAAGCCCGGAACCTCCGCGTGTCGTCGAGCACGGAGGCCCGGGCTTTAGGCAAGGAGGTGAACGGCTTATGGAACCGTTCCGTTTCACAGTTCAGAGGGTAAGACAAAGACTGGACGGAAGTAAATACAAAAACGGGGCCGTGATGCTGTCCGCAGCTAAGAGGAGCTTACTGCTGCGACAGAATCTTCGTACCGGAGAAGTTCTTCGGCCTTGATGCGATAATTTTTCCCCAGTTTGAATGCCTTGAGCTTCTTTCGCGCGATCATCCGGTACACGGTGGAAATGTGGCAGGTCCACCTGTTCGCAACTTCTTCGGGAGTATAGGAGGGCTTGGTCATTTCTTCTTCATGAACTCTTTTACAACAAATCGGCCATATTTTGGTCGCCAGCTTCCGAGGCCAACAAGCAGACCTCCCTCTTCCAGTGAAATCTTAATATACTCGGGATCTCGCCGGTCATCGGCAACCAGGAGTTTGAAAGGTATGATCCAGGGCGCTTTGATCGCCGGCCGCTGAATGATTGCTACAGCCCCCGTTTTTGGCGGTATCCGACCCCAATGCTCATGTAGGTAATCCGGTTCCTTCTTCCCAAAAAGAAGATTACCGTCAACAAATACTGTCGCTTGAAGAAACGGCCATGCAGCCTTCCCCTTTTCCTTAAGACCCGATTTCTTGCAACCATCTATCAAGCAGCTTAAGAAAGCCTCCGATGACAGATAGAGACCCTTTTCATTGCGATGCACCTTTAGAAAGGCCAGTTTTGTTCGCTGTTCACTGGTGCTCCTCCCTCCGCTACTGCCGCTCTTGATTTTCCCCA
>JAHFAP010000179.1 GCA_023250495.1 Deltaproteobacteria bacterium
CACGATTGAAAAAGCCGCGGACTCGTTGGGCAAAATCTCAAATCTCTTCACCGGGCCCTGCTTCTGGAGGCTGGAGATCTCCTGGGACGTCAGGTCTCTTATAATCTTTGACGAGATCGCGTTTCCCACCGTGGTGATCTGGCGCTCTATGATTTTTCCGTCGCTGTTGAAGATAGTTCCCTCGACCTTAACCTCGCGCACCTTCACCGGGTTGCGGTTGACGGCCACGCCTGACACTAGAAAGACCTCCCGGTTTCCCTGTATCCGTTGAAATCTCGGGCGGCCGGCCTGGAGCACGATTCCTTGACGCAGGTGGTTATTCTGGAGAACCGAGGAGCCGAGCCAGGGGATCGTCTTCAGCAGCCCTTCGACAGACTCAGGGCGGGTTTTGTGCGCGAGCGCGACGGCGGAGAAAAGGAACAGCAGGGCGCCGCATAGGATGAGATAGGGGGTGATGGAGAGGGGCTGGTTTGCGGCGGGTTCGGCGGTTGGTTCATGCGCAGATTCCGGCTCCTCCGGAACGGCAGCCGACCATTCCCGTTGAAACTCGAGCGGCCGTTCTGCGGGCCTGTCGATTTGCGCGAATGGCTTCTCTTCCCTCATCGTGAAGGCTTGCTCGCCGGCGGGGTGCTCAGGAGTCATGGACCAGTCGTCCTCCCGCTTTTGGATCATGAAAGAGGAGCCTTCTTCTTCGGGTGGTGGCGCCGGCGCGTTGTCCGCTATGGGAAGGTCCAGGCCCTCGGCAATTTTTTCGGCAGCCGTTTCGTTCGTCTCCGGAGCAGGGAAAGAGAAGCTCAGCTCCCGGGTTTCCCCTTTTTGTGAGGGTGATCGCGGTGGTTCGGGTGGTTCGTGCGTCGGCGTTGGCGCGGCCCTTGATCCAAGGACAAAAATATTCTTGCAACGGGAGCAGCGGAAGGTAGGATCGGGTATGGTAATGAGCTTTTCGGAGACCCGGTATGTGGTATGGCACTTGGGACACTGAATCAGCATGGTGTCCTTCCGCGCCCGCCCGAGGCTTACGGGCCGGCGCGTCCGCGATGAACTTGGTACGATTTTAGGGTAATTAGGGAAAATTTCAACCTTTGGAAAAAGATGGATCGGCTCAGTTGAATAAAGCGCGCTCGGAGCCGTCGAAAGTAACAGGGCCTGCTGTGGAGATTAGCGAGTGGGACCTCATCCAGAAGTGTCAAAAGGGGGACGTCACCGCCTACGAGGAGCTTGCGGCGAAATATTATCGCCGAGTATTCATGGTGGTCCTGGGCATGCTGCATCACCAAGAGGACGCCATGGAGGTAGCGCAGGAGACTTTTTATCGCGCCTTTAAGAACATCAATCGCTTTAAGGGCGGATCGAGTTTCTACACATGGCTTTACCGGATCGCGGTCAATCTGGCGATCGATTTCCAGCGGCGGCAGAAGCGCGGAGTGATGGATTTCAAAGAAAACATGGACGAGGTGATCGTGGAGACGGAGAGATTGGGCAGCGATCCTTATCGCGAGGTCCGTGATCGGGAACTCGGGGAGAGGCTCCTTGCCGCCATCGATCAATTGACACCGGACCATAAAGCGGTCATTGTCATGAGGGCTGTCGAGGGACTGTCCTATAAAGAAATCGGGCGCACGTTGGGTTGTTCAGAAGGGACCGTCATGAGTCGCCTTCATTACGCGCGCAAGAAGCTGCAAGAAAAGCTTGGGTCCTATTTATGACGAGAGATTGCGAAGAGATTAAAAGTTTGCTGGGCGCGTGGCTGGACGGAGAGCTGGGCGCGTCCGAGGCCGCAGAGGTCCGACTCCACCTACAGGGGTGCGCGTCGTGTCTCGGCGAGAAGGCGCGGCTCGAAAAGCTTCAGTCCTCCCTGAAGAGCGTTCTGGAGGCGAAGGCGTCGCAACTCGCCTTTGAGCCTTTTTGGGCCGGCGTGCGCCAGCGCATCGCCGAGGAGAGGCCATGGCATGCGCGGCTCATAGATTGGGCTCGCGCTGTCCTTTCTCCTCCACGGCTGGCCTGGGCGATCCCGGCGGTGATTATCATTCTGCTGGCTGGTTTGTCGTTGGAGCAGTTCTTTCCCGGTTGGCGTTGGGCCTTGAACCGAAGCAATCTGGCTGCGGTCGAGTCTATTGACGGCCATGGATTCAACGTGGCGTTGTTGCGCGAGTCCAAGACCAAAACGACGGTGATCTGGTTATTCGAGAATCATGAAGGCGAAGAGGAAACTTCCGCGGAGCCTGTTTCGGGCGGCCCTGCTTTTTAGCCTCTGGCTGGCTCTGCTGCCCGCGCCTCTCGGCGCCGCCGAGAAGGGCCAACCAGGAGTGCAGGTAAAGATCGGCACGATCCTTGCCACCAACCAGGCGGACTGTTCAGATTCCCAGCTCTCCAAGATGAAGCAACAACTCGAGGTGATCAAGTATCGCTGCTATCATTTGGTCAAGGAAGAATCCCAAAAAGCATCTTGGCTGGCCAACGCTGTCTTCGAGATTCCCGGGGGTCGTTCCCTGGTGGTTATGCCGCAGGAATATCGCAACAACAGGATTTCGCTGAAGGTGCGTCTGCTCGAAGGGGAGAAACCTATAGTGGACACGACGGTGAGGGTGCCGAACCGCGGCAACTTTCTCTTAGGGGGGCCGGCGCACGAAGGCGGAGTGCTCATCCTCTCGATCTCCGCCGCCACGCAGTGAGGACCACGCTGCTTGTTTGACAAACAAGGGTTAGAGGGCAGGATTTACTCGATCACGTTTTTTTCGATCGGCTCGACGACCACGCCTTTTTCTCTCAGCCACTGGATGGCCCTGTTCACCTCGGCCCGCTCACCGTCGATCTCGAGGGCTACCAGTCCCATCTCCGCCGTGACTGTGGATCCGCGGATGTTGAAAACAACGTCGAAATTTTTTGCCAGCCAGCAAACGATCGGCTCCCTGACCAGCTCTTTGGGAAAAGTCAGATAGACGCGCTCGCAGACCTTCTCCTTTTGGGGCTTCATCTTTCGCCGCTTCAAATTGAAAATTTAAGGTTTCCGACCGACATCCTGTCACGCCAGCCCGTCCACAAGTTGGTGGTCAAATATTTGTCGCCGAAGTCGGGGAAGACCGTCACCAGCGTGCCGGACCTGAGCTTACGAGCTATTTGCAGCGTCGCGTGCATCGCGGCGCCGGAAGACTGCCCTACCAACACACCCTCGTCCTGGCTAAGCCGGTAGACCATGGCATAGGCATCTTCCGTGGAGACCGGAATTTTTGCGTCCAACTCTTCCTCGTGGTAGATCCCGGGGACAATCGAGGTCGCCATGTGCTTCAGTCCCTCCAAGCCGTGCAGGGCATCATCGGGCTCGACTGCGATCACCCGGATCTTTGGGTTTCTCTCCTTGAGATAGCGGCCCGCACCCATGATCGTTCCACTCGTGCCGATGCCCGCGATAAAGTGGGTGATCTCGCCATCGGTCTGGCGATAGATCTCAGGCCCCGTGGTCTCGTAGTGGGCTTGGGCATTCATCGGGTTGGAGTACTGGTCGGGTTTAAAATATTTGTCCGGATCCTCTTCCAGGATCTTGCGGCAGAGACGGATGGCGCCGTCAGAGCCTTCGAGCGGGTCACTGAAGGTGACCTTAGCGCCATAGGCATGGATGATTCGCTTTCGTTCGGCGCTGACATTGGTCGGCATAACCAGCTCTACGGGATAGCCGAGGATCCGGCCGATCATAGCGAGAGCGATTCCGGTGTTGCCGGAGGTGGAGTCGATGATGGTCTTTCCTTCTCTGAGTTTTCCGGACTTGATCCCCTCCTGAACCATTTTCAAGGCAGCCCGGTCTTTGACCGAGCCTCCGGGATTGAGGCCCTCAAGCTTGGCAAAGATCCGAACTGCGGGGGAAATACCCTGCGCAATCCTCCGGATCTCCAGCAGGGGAGTCTCTCCGATCAGATCCAGAACCGACTCTACATTTTTCGGCTCCCTGGATCCTTCGGCGACGACCCATCGCGCGGTGGTTGGATTGGACATAAAAGCAGGCGCAGCGAGGTTATGACCCTCCCGCGATGGCGGGGACAATCGAGATGTTGTCTCCCTCCTTGAGGGAGGTCTCCAGGTTCTGCAGGAAGCGAATGTCATCCCCGTTGACGTAAACGTTCACGAACCGGCGGATCTTCCCGGTTTCATCGCAGATCCTCTCTTTGATTCCGGGAAATTTTCGCTCCAGGTCCTCTACCAGCGCGCGCACATTTTGACCTTGAGCATTGACCTCGTCGGCTCCGTTAGTGAATTTTCGTAGGGGGGTCGGCATGCGGACACGGACAGACATAAGCAAACCTCCTTCAAATTCTAAGGAATACCCTGTTTATAAACCTTCGCGGCGAGCCTTGCAAGGTTGTTGCAGAGGCCGCGCGATCAACTCGCGTGAACCGGATTCCGTCGGTTGCGGAATGGGGTCGCTCCTATCCCTCTCCGGCCATCGCCTTGCCTGGCGCGGGCTGGGTGAGCTGGAGGTACAGATCGTCGAAGTTCTTGAGGTTCGCGCTGATCTTAAACGGTTTCTCTACGCTCGCCGCGACCACTTCGAGAGTCTTGTAGCCGTTGCCGGTAATGCTGATGACAATGGACTCGTCGCGCGGGATCTTTCCTTGCTGGATCAGCTTCTTGGTGACCGCGACCTCGGTTCCGCCTGCCGGCTCGGTGAATATCCCTTCGGTGCGAGCGAGTAACTTAATTCCCTCGAGGATCTCCTCGTCGGTGACGCTCTCTCCCCATCCTCCCGATTCTTTTATAGCCTGGAGCACGTAGTAACCGTCGGCCGGGTTTCCTATCGCGATTGAGCTCGCGATGGTATTGGGCTTCACCGGACTGATCAGGTCTGTGCCCTTTTTGAGCGCCTGGATCATCGGGGCGCAGCCGCTCGCCTGGGCCGCGTAGATCTTGCATTCGTCGTTTTCGATCAACCCTACGTGCTTAAGCTCTTTAAACGCCTTGGCGATCTTGGGAAGGATGGTTCCGCCGGCAGAGGCGACCACGATGTGCTTCGGCAGCTTCCACCCGAGCTGCTCCGCGACTTCGAAGCCGTGAGTCTTCGCCCCTTCGGCGTAGTAGGGCCTCAGGTTGACGTTGACGAACGCCCAGCCGTATTTGTCGGCGATCTCGCTGCAGAGCCGGTTGACGTCGTCGTAGTTCCCCTGGATCGCGATGGTGCGCGGGCCATAGATGGCGGAGCCGATGATCTTTCCCTGTTCCAATCCGTCGGGAATAAAAACGTAGCAGGTGAGTCCTGCCTTGGCCGCGTGCGCGGCCACAGCGTTGGCAAGGTTGCCCGTGGAGGCGCAGGAGACCGTGTCGAAACCGAATTCGATGGCCTTGGATATCGCCACCGAAACCACACGATCCTTGTAGGAGAAAGTGGGATGGTTGACGGAGTCATCTTTGAGGTAAAGCTCTTTGACTCCGAGGGCCTCGCCCAGCCTATGGGCGCGGATCAGAGGCGTGAACCCGGAATAGAGTCCCGCCTGCGGCTCTCCGTCTATCGGTAAAAGCTCTCGATAGCGCCAGAGACTCTTTGGCCGCGACGCGATCTTCTCCCGACTGAGCGCCTTTTTGATCCGCTCGTAGTCGTAGACGACTTCCAGAGGGCCAAAACAGGTCTCGCACACGTGCAAGGGTTCCTTGGGATAGTCCTGGCCGCACTCTCTACACTTCAGTCCTTTGACGAAACTCATGGCTTCTCCTCTCTGCTTTGTCTCCACACGCGCCGCACTGGGGATTTCTACGCACCTCGATGATCCGGAATTTGATCGTCTTGGCGTCGTAGGTCAGCATCCGGTCAACGAGCAAGTCTTCTTCCATTCCGGCGAGATATTTGATCGCTTCCGTCGCCTGTATTGAGCCGATGGTTCCTGCAATCGCTCCCAAAATCCCGGCCTGCTGGCAATTCAGAATCTCTCCCGGCTGAGGGGGCTCTTGAAAGACGCAGCGGTAGCAGGCGCTCTTGCCGGGGATCACCGTCATGGTCTGGCCCTGAAAGCGCACGATCCCGGCGTGAGAAAAGGGCTTGCCCAGATCCACCGCCGCGTCGTTGACCAGGAACTTGGTCGCGAAGTTGTCGCTTCCGTCAACGATGAAATCATAGGAAGCGAAGAGCTCCGGCGCGTTGTCCGCGCTCAGTCGCACCGGATACGCGCGGACCTCGACATCCGGATTGAGCTGGTTGAGTTTTTCTTTGGCCGAATCCACTTTCTCGCGCCCTATGTCCAGGGTGGAGTGGAGAATCTGCCGCTGCAGGTTCGAGAGCTCCACGCGGTCGCTGTCCACGAGCCCGAGCGCGCCGATTCCGGCCGCGGCGAGATAGAAGGCCGCCGGACATCCCAGGCCGCCGGCGCCGACGACCAAGACTTTTCCTTGCCGCAAGCGGATCTGTCCCTTGCCGCCGAGATCGGGGATCATGATCTGGCGGCTGTAGCGCTCGATCTGCTCCGGTGTGAGACGCGTGCTCATCAGAAAAAACCCAAAAAAAAACCTCTTCTCATTGATAAGAAGAGGTTTTACCCTCACCTTATCTCTCCCCCGTTTAACCGGGGGCTGGACTTAGCACCAGCGTTTCGTCGGATTGACGAAACCGGTTGCTGTGGCATCTAAGGGCCGGTCCCTCCGCCACTCTGGATAAGGTGTCCAGACGAAATTTACCAGCAAACATTAACGCAC
>JAHFAP010000180.1 GCA_023250495.1 Deltaproteobacteria bacterium
GCGCCGTATGGCTTAAGACTTGATAGAGCAGCTCATTGCCGTTGGTCTCTCCGGCATAGCCGTGGATCGGCCTCTCGAGCTCTGCGGCGGTCAGCCGCGCGGATGCCTGCAGAATCCGGGCGCGGCACTCTGCGCCGAATCGGGCGACCTCTTCCATCGTGCCGAAGCGCCCGGCGGCCTCCGCGTACGTGAGCTTAAAGGCGCCGTCGTATTTCCCGCTCGCGATCGCTTCCAGCACGTGAATGGGATCGGCCAGGATGTGATAACAGAAAACTTTGAGCGGCCGGTCGCGGTCCGGCGTCGTCCAGAGCAACCGGTCAGGAGGGACCTGACGGACAGCCCGGACCACCGCCGCGAGAATTTTGTCGAAGGTCTCAAAGAGCCAGGGACCGGCGAGCGGCTGCTCTTTTTTATCGGAGAGATGAAAGAACCGGGTCAGCTCCTCCCGATTGAAGCCCACGATGGCTTTATCTCCGACCACCGTGACCGGCACATTACAAAGGCCCAAGGCCCGCATCTCGGCCAGCGCCTCAGGGTCGTTCTCAACATCTCTGGCAATGAATGAAATCCCGCTCTGCGAAAGAAACTCTTTCGTGCTGCTGCAGGTAAATCAGCCGGGGCGATAATAGACTTTGACTGTCTCCACCAGGGACATTACCCTCGCGCGGCCTTTTTGTATCTCTGCTTGGGGACGATCTCCAGAACGGTCCCGCCGGGGGCGCGGAACTTTACCGGAATGACACCGGGATCGCTGATAATCTCGCAGCCGAACTTGCGGATCTCGGCCAGATATCCCTTCACATCATCCACCTCTATGGCAAAGTGATGGATGCACGGCCCGAGACCCGAGGCCTTCGACTCCGCCGACTCCTCGCTGTCGTACTTGATCAGAGCCAGGTCGATAGCGCCGTCGCTTAGGTGAAGCGAGGTGTGATCTCTGACCTTGCTATTTTCCATCGGGACGAAACCGAAGACCTTCTGATAAAACTCGCTGGTCGCCTTCAGATCGTCCACCTTTAGGGCGATATGGACAATACGGTTCATCTTTCCTCCTCCTGGCACGAGAGCGATCTCTCTAACACAGCCCCCGAGTCGAATCAAGGCGCATTCGCAACTTCGGCCGGGAGAGCGAAATGGACATTCTCTTCGACGAAACCTGTAGTGGTGACTTCGGCGCCACGCTGTCTGAAGAAATCCGCCGCCTCCCACACCAGCCGGTCAGGCGCTGAAGCGCCGGAGGTGATCCCAACCCGCTCCACGCCCTCGAGCCAAGCCGAATTGATTTCCCGGATGTCGTTGATGAGATAGGCGGGGATCCCTCTGGAGCGCGCGACACGGCAAAGCTGATTGGAATTTTCGCTGTTGGGGGAGCCGATCACCAGGACTAGACCCACCTCGCGGGCCAACTGTTTCACAGCATCCTGCCGATTCTGGGTAGCGTAGCAAATATCCTCCTTGGGCGGCGTGATCATCTTGGGAAATTTTCGCTTTAAGACTTCGATGATTTCTCTAGTGTCATCCACGCTGAGCGTGGTCTGGGTAAGCACAACTACCTTCTCTGGATCGGGGACTCGAACTTTTTCAGCTTCCTCTACGTTGGCGACGATCTGGATTCGCTCCGGCGCCTCGCCGCTGGTCCCCACGATCTCGTCGTGTTCCTCGTGGCCGACAAGGATGATCCAGTAGCCCTGAGCGGCGAACCTGCGCACCTCGCGGTGCACCTTCTCGACCAGAGGACAGGTTGCGTCAATGACGACCTCCAGCCCGCGCTCCCTTGCCCGCTGCCAAACCCTGGGAGCGACCCCGTGGGCGCTGAAGATCAGCTTCCCCCCGATCGGAACCTGATCCACGGATTGAACAAAGGTCACGCCCCGGTGAATAAAGTCCTCGACCACGTGACGATTGTGGACGATCTCATGAAAGACATAGAGCGGCGGGCCGTATTTCTTGAGCGCACGCTCTACCGTCTCAACTGCCATCTCCACGCCGGCGCAAAAGCCCCGAGGCTGGGCGACGATGACCTTTTTGACTGACATGAGATTAGTTTGGAGGAACGGGCAGAAGCTGTCAAGGATAGTCCGCTGCGATTCGCCGAATGTTTAGCAGGACCTTGCAGCGCCTTTACAAACTCATGCCGTCGTCGCGCAGAACTTTGCAATAGTTCCAGAGTTTTTGAACGATGGCAGAGGAGGTCACGGCCTAGGAGTATTCTTCTTCTTTTTGTGTGGGGACACGGGCGCAAATAAACGCTTGGCTAGTTGAATGAACTTTTCTGCTCGGGAGATTAGCTCGGTCGCCTGGTTATGGCTCAGCCCTGGTCCGGTATCATAATCGCCGATATTCCGACTTTCCTCACCTTCAATCAGATACCGATGGTACTCTTCAGGGATTCGACCTGTCTTTGTGAACTTTTGGCCGAAGGCTGAAATGACAGCCGAATGTTTGGAGTATGCGACGTTTTCTTCAAGAAGGAAAGCTTCCGCGATGTAGAACATGGCTTAGTAAGCCCGGGAAGCTGCGAAGTCGTAAAGCTCGTCTCTTGCGAGCAGCCGGGCTCCCCGGAGGCTTTCTCGAGCCTTCTTTACCAGAGCGGCCTGCTCAGGTGTCAAATGCTTATCCCCTCATTGCGCACATTCAACAATAGCGGGGTTTGTTCGCTGGCGTAGCGCTCGGTGGAGACCAATACGCACGAGATCACTGCATCGTTATTTAACGAAAGCGCCGTTATTGCTTTCCCCGTCCGGGTGATTTCCCTTCCAGGATCAACGTCACCGTGCAAAACCACCAAGACATCAAGATCAGAGGCCGGAGCCGCGTCACCCCGAGCCTGTGAACCGAACAGGATCAGGCTTGCCAACCGCCTTCCGTAGATCGCATCCAGCTGCTTTCGTAGCTCTCTAAGTATCCTGCTGATCTTGGGCTTCATCTAAACTTACCTCTCACGACTCTTTCGCGCCCAATCTATCGCCGCCGCATGGTCTGGATCACGGCGCACAAAGTACGCGAACCACGCGCCCGTGTCCACAAAGACGGCCATTAACGACCGCCGTACAAATAACTATCATGGTCCCGGTTGCTCACCGGAGGACCTTTCTCTACCGAAAGTGCGGTAACGGCGTCGAGCACTCGGAGAATGCCGCCTGCTCGGCTTTTGAAATCTCCGATTCCCCTTGGCTCTTTAGGCCACGGTGCTTTCGCCATATTGAATCGACAAACTCCAACACTTCCTTTTGTTTATCTGCCGGCAATTTAAGGAGCTTTTCCAGAACCGATTTCTCTATACTCATACTCTCCTCCCGCTAACGTTCTCTCGGCGATGAAATTCATCTTACCACCTCTCAAAATCCGTTGCGACCGCGTTTATATCCCTCCGTCTGGTCAGTCATTCCTTTTTAGTTTCGACGGCCTCTCCGCCTAAGTCATTGGCGATTTCGCGAACTGTTCGAGGGCGGCTTCGAGGTCTTCGACGATTGCCTGGGCGAGAACGTCGGGATCGGGGAGATTGTCGGAGTCTTCGAGGCTTTCGTCTCTGAGCCAGAAAAGTTCAGTTCTAAAAAGGAAAAGTTAGGGCGCAAAATAGTCCACGATAATCTGGAAGACCTTTTGATAATGGCTATCCGTGGTAAGGAGGTGCAAGCCGTGTTGCATCGCAGTGGCAGCGATCCAAATGTCGTTGGTGGGTATAGGTGTGCCGGCCTTCCAAAGGGAATTGAGGATCACGGCATACCTCTCAGCGGTCTCTGCATTCACATCCAAAATTTTCACGCGCGGTGATTGAAGAAACGTCTTAAGCTCGTTCTCGTTTTTCTTCCCCTTTTTGCCTTTTATGAAGCCGGCGAGCAGCTCCCCAAAAATTACCGGATTGAAGCAAACCTCGTCAGCTTCCTGCAGAGCTGCCACGACCTCCGAATGATCTCTCATGAAGGCCGAGTACCCGGAAGTATCCAGAAGTAACCGCGTCATCTCCACAGGTCCAGATCAATGGTACGCTGTGAAGCAAGCGATTTATCAAACTCCTCTGCCTCTTCCTTTGTCCATGATCCCGCTAAGGAATCGAGGTCATGATGAAGAGATTTCTTGCCGTTTTTCTTGTCCCGGATTCCGGTTCCCTCTTCCAAAAGGTTAATGACAGCTTTATTGAAGCTTGTACCCCGCTCTTGTGCCTTCCGGCGAATGGTCTTGGCTAGCTCTGGAGGGAGATTTCTTAAAGTTATGGCCTTCATATCAACTCCTTCTTGCAGCATTTATGCATCATCATGATGCAATAATAAAAGCATTTCCAGGCGGCGTCAAGCCTGCCTACCTAGCGCCTTCAGGTGTGGCTGCGCCACCGGCTCATCGCTTGTCATTTCAACCGATAGTTGCGGATTTGCGCAATTGAGCAAATATGACATGTTTAGAGAAATGAGCGGATTGTTCCGGCAATCCATCGTGACTCGGAAAAGACTCCCGCCCCCTTAAAATCCCAAAGATGCGGCCCCATCACATTTGGCCCACGAGGGGATCAGCCCCCAGTGCATCACCTTGAGTGATTTCTTTTCATCGTTGACGACGACCGGAGCGTCCTGTCCCGGCGCGATGTTATAGCGGGGCTTGAAGAGCAATTCCTGCGGGTCGAGACCGAAGCGAAAAACCAAATTCGCCGGCTCCCGCGTCTGTGTATAACGGCCGCACATAAAGTCACTTCACGGACTTTTCCGATTCACCCAGGTGGCTCGCGATTTCGCGGAACTGTTCGAGGGCGGCTTCGAGGTCTTCGACGATTGCCTGGGCGAGAACGTCGGGATCGGGGAGATTGTCGGAGTCTTCGAGGCTTTCGTCTCTGAGCCAGAAAATGTCTAGGCTGGCTTTGTCGCGGCTGATGAGTTCTTCGTAGTCATACGCGCACCAGTGCACGGTGAAAAGACTCCCGACCCCTTTAGTTCGCCCTCAAGACGCGACTCCGTTAGTGTACCCTATCAACATCGACTCTATCTTCTTCCGTTTTTCCCAAAGAGCGGCATCCTGCCTTCCGTAATGGGATTCCTGCAAAATCCGCAAGAGATACTTTTGGTTGACAATTCGAACGCCCTTGATAGGTGAAGTCCGCTCGACGAATGCGTTCGTAAACGCAACGATGGGCGTAATCCATATTTCGAGCCCGGTCGTTTCGCGGATGCGATCCCGCAACCAGTAAGTGTTCCTCAATGCCTGCGCGATGAAATCTTTTTCCGGCTCGCGGTCATTTACGAGCAATCGTCCGTTCATTACAGATACCCTGCCGCCGTGAGCTTTGGTCCCGATCAAAAAAAGGCCGGCATACTGGGCGATGACGATGTGGTCTATGTTGCCGTACGACGAGTCGACGTCGTGAATGACAAGGTAACTATCGCCAAGGGAATCTAGGATCGCGCCGATTGCTTCCTCGCCTTCCGCTCCGCGAACCGCCCGCCGCTCTTCCCCGATCATCTTTTCTTCTCTCGCATCGGTCAAATTCATGAGCGATCGCATGACGACAACCACGCCGAGCAACACAAACACGCCGATCAGACCTAACTTGGAGAGGGAATTAGAGTTGTAGAGCGCAACTCCGGAGAGTAGGAGCACCACTCCTACCATCGGCAGAATAAAGCGGACTCTTGCTTTGTATCGCGTGTGCGCCAGTTCACGTGTCGAGCGACCGGCGCCCGTGTTATCGTTTAAACCTGGCGTCACGACGCGTCTCTAATTGCGGCTCTCACATTTTCGTATTTTCGCAATAGCGACAACATGAAAGTATCGTGCCCGGCAGTCATTTCGGTGTTTTGAGAGTTCTCAAAAGGTGAAAGTGGCGCGATGATAGTTGCGCATTTGCGCAATTGAGCAAACGTGACATTGAGGGCGAATTGAAGCGTCGGTTCATTTCGATGTTTCGGGAATTCTCGAAACGTGGAAGTATCCGCCTGAGTTTGAGTTTTCCTCACGCCTCACGCCTATTGAACTCCGCCCGTCGAAAGATGGATTCTACCAGGGCCTCGGCGTTGCGGCCCTTGATGTTATTAAGATCTAGCGGGCGTGTCGCCATTTAGTCGGTTTCCTCGACAAGATTTGCAAGATAGTCAAGATATCAAAGCCAGACCCCATAGCCTACTGTTCCTTTTTTTCAGCTATCGTGCTATTTTTTGCTTATGAGAAATGATCAAATCCTGCTGCTAATTTTGGTCAGCTTGGTTCTCCAATCTTCACTAGAAGAGGCCTTCCTTGCCGACAATCCACAAGCTCATACCGAACACAGAGACGAGGCGACCACTATTCCAAAATTCCTTGTCCCTGCGATAGTTACTGGATCGAGCACCACATTCATGTCATCCGCACCAGACACTCTCGTCACCTCCGAGGGAGTTGTGTATAAAGTCACGTTCCCCAATCAAGGCTAAGGCGGGGTACTCACTCCTCTGCCTTGCATCCAGCATCCGGGTCGGGCCTGACATTTGCCATTTCGAAAGAAAAGCAATTATCGCGGCTGAGGTGCCCCAGGTTTCACGGACAGTTAATTAAGCAACACGCTTCATCGAGTCATACTCTGCTGGAGTTTGATAACCCAGTGATTGGTGAAGACGCTGCCGATTATAGAACAACTCGATATACTCAAAGATCTCCATCTTAGCTTCCTCCCGGGTGTGATAATCGCGGCCGTGAA
>JAHFAP010000029.1 GCA_023250495.1 Deltaproteobacteria bacterium
AGGTGGAGCGCGGCGCTCGGAGTGAAGGTCATGGCGAAGAGCCGGAGCTCCTTCGGCAGATAGTGCGCCGTCATAAAATCAAATGTCGTCGTGAACCAGACAAAGACAGCGCTCACCATAAAGAACAGAGCCGGCGCCGCTGGCGAAGCCGCGCGCATGTAAAAGGGAGTAAATCCAATGACCAAAAAACCCAGGCCCGCCAGAAGATAGGTGCCGAAGCTTAGGAGCCAATCCTGAAAGGTGAACTTCATCGAAGGGATGACGAGCTCGACGACCTTGCCCGACTTTTCGACCCGGTAGTGAAACGGCGTGCCCGGCGGCGCAGCGCGCGCCAATTCATAGAGCGTGTCGGGGCGGGTCAGGGGCCGTCCCTCCACAGCCAAAACTTGGTCGAGAAACCTCAATCCTTCCCTATTGCCGCTCCACTGTGGCAGGAAATAAGGGGCCACGGCCAAATTCCCGTAGACGAAGAACCCGGGGAAGGATCGGTTGACCCACTGCAGGGAGGAAACCAACGCGCCCATGACCCCGAGCAGGACAACGATCGCAACAACAGCCAACCAGCCTCTTCGATGCGTGCGCAGGTGCTCCATCGCCGCCTCCCTATTGGGTTGAAGGGGACACTTATATAATTGACAAAGCGCATTTACCAACGGTTGGCGGGGCGTGTCAAGAAAATTCTGCCGCTGTGTCAGAGCCTGACTATCTTTTCGGAAGCAATGCCGCGGGTGAGGTTTCGGGTATCAATGACCAGGCGGGAATGCTTGACGATTTTTCGCGGGTCGAACCGACCATGATTCGTAACCACGATCACCAGGTCATACGACGCCAGAGATCGGGGGCTCAGCGGGACCGAGCGGAGGGGCTGGCCGTCGACAGCGAGCTGGGCAACGTAGGGATCGTGATATGAGATCGCCGCGCCCCCTTCCCGCAGCAGCTTGATGATGTCGATGGCGGGCGATTCCCGAACATCGTCGGAGTCCTTCTTGTAGGCCACTCCCAGAACCAGGATTCTGGAACGATTCACGCTCTTCCTGCGTCGATTGAGGCTCTCCGCAACCTTTTCCACCACGAAGCGCGGCATCTCGCGATTGACCTCGTCTGCCAGGTCGATGAACCGGGCCTTGTAGGCCAGCAGTCTGAGCTTCCACGACAGGTAGTGAGGATCTACCGGGATGCAGTGTCCGCCCAACCCGGGACCGGGATAGAAAGGCATGAATCCATAGGGTTTGGTCGCGGCCGCGCTGATCGCCTCCCAAACGTTCAAACCGAGACGGTGACACATGATCGCAAACTCATTGACCAGGGCGATATTCACGCTGCGGAAGATATTTTCCAACAGCTTGACCATCTCGGCCATGTCGGTGCCGCTGACGGGAACGACGCGCTTGACAATCTGGCTGTATAGGTTTTGGGCCAGATGGGAGCAGGAACGGGTGATGCCGGCGACCACCTTCGGAGTATTGACGAGGGTGAACCTGCGGTTGCCAGGATCGACGCGCTCCGGAGAGTAGGCGAGAAAAAAATCCGTTCCGACTTTGAGGCCGGTTTCCTCGAACAGGGGAAGAAGCAGCTCACGCGTCGTTCCCGGGAAGGTCGTGCTCTCCAGGACGATCAGCTGTCCGCGTCGCAGGCGCCGGGCTATGACTCGTCCCGCCTCCAGCACTGAGGAGATGTCCGGGTCTCTTGTCTTGCTCAGAGGCGTGGGCACGCAAATAATGACGACGTCAGCATCGCGGAGAGGTTCGGCCCCGGTGGTAGCTACGATTGAGCGGAGGGTGGAAGAGCTGGCGGAGAGCTCGCGTACGTAGGCGACTCCCTTCTTGATCTTTTCTATCTTCTGCTTGTCAACGTCGATGCCGGCAACTTGGAAACCGGCGCGTTTGAATCTTACGGCCAGGTGCAGGCCCACATAACCCAAGCCGAGAATGCATACCCTGGCCCGCCTCTGGACGATCGCCCTTAAGAGTTCGCCCTTACTCTTCGTCCGCACCTTCCTCCTCCTCAGGTGGGCTTTCCAACATCTCGTCCAAATCCTCGCCAAACTCTTCGCCGCCCTCTTCGCCCAAGCTCCTCCCCATCTCTTTGGCCCAGCGAGCCATCGCTTTGGGATCCTCAAGATTGCCGATTTTATCCGGGTCCGCGAGATCTTCCAGCGAGGCCTCCTTCGATCTTATGCGCGCGACTCTGGAGATGAGCTTGCGCAGTTTCTTCCCACCACAGCGCGAGCACGCCGGCTCTCCGGAGTCAGCCACCACGCCTACGAGAAAGGAGAAGGGCTTTTTGCAATCGAGACACAGGTATTCGTAGATCGGCATGCGCAGCTCCTCAGTCTCCTTCGCGCAGCCTGATCCGAGTATCTACGTCGAGCTTGATGGATAGCTGCATAAGCGGCCAACCGCAATGATACAGGGAATTCTCACTTTTGTCCGCTGTTGTCAATCAACGCGGAGAGAAAATGGAGTATTGGCCCCATTACTCCACCACTCCATTACTCCATTACTCCAATCCTCTGCTTCTCTTTGACTTGTCGCGCGATATGATCTACAGTCCAGAATCCAAAAAGACACATCCCGATAAAGTTGCAACCACGCTCCGGCATTGAAGGTAGATGGAATTTCTCTGGAACTGGTTCCACCAGATCTACGACGTTGAGACTGTCGTCCGCGTGGGCGGGCTGATCGCCATCACCGCGATCGTATTCACGGAGACCGGGCTCTTCGTCGGCTTTTTTCTTCCCGGAGATTCCCTGCTCGTCACGGCAGGCATTTTCGCGGCCCGAGGCGATCTGGACATATGGACGCTCAACGTGGCGCTGAGCCTCGCCGCAATTATCGGCGACACGGTCGGCTACACCATCGGCGCCCGAACCGGTCCAAAGATCTTCACGCGCGAAGACTCGCTCTTCTTCCACCGCAAGCACCTACTGAGCGCCAAGCAGTTTTACGACCGGTACGGCGGCTTTACTATTTTCGTAGCCCGGTTCATGCCGATCATCAGGACCTTCGCTCCGGTGGTGGCCGGCGTGGGCGGCATGCAGTACCGCCGCTTCGTCGTGTACAATATCGCGGGAGCGATCTTTTGGGTTTTGAGCACGACCTTCGCCGGCTATTTCCTCGGCAGGATCATCCCCAACATCCAGGAGCAAATTCACACGGTCATCGCGATCGTAATCTTCCTCTCGCTTCTTCCCGCAATCGCCAAGTTCGCCAGAGAGAAATGGAAGGCTCGCGGCTGCGCCGGCTAGTGCTGGCCGCGGTCTAAGCGCCGCCGTGCTGGAGCAACCTTGGAAAGCTGGGCCATCGCCATCGTCCTGGGCGTTGTCGAAGGACTCACCGAGTTTATCCCGGTTTCCTCTACGGGTCATCTGATCGTCGCGGGGACTTTGCTGGGCTTCGTAGGCGAGAAGGCCTCCACGTTCGAAGTGGCCATCCAGCTCGGCGCCGTGCTCTCGGTCGTGGTGCTCTACCGCGAGTGGTTCGCGCGCCTGATCCCGAGGAGAGAAGAACCGTTTTCCCCGTTTGGATCCGCGCTGGATGGATGGTCCGGGCTCTGGCGGATCGGGCTGGCGACGCTTCCGGCCCTCGTCGTAGGCTACCTCGGGCGCAATTTTATCAAGGGTCATCTTTTCACTCCGACCGCGGTCGCCTTGGCGCTGGCCATTGGCGGTTTCGGCATCTTGGTCGCGGAGCGATTTGTCCGGCGCCGCCCCTCATCTTCGCTGGAATCTCTCTCGCTGGGTCAGGCCCTGGGCATAGGCCTGTTCCAAACACTCGCGCTCTGGCCGGGCACATCGCGCGCGGCCGCGACTATCGTCGGCGGCATGCTGCTGGGACTGGACCGGAAGGGCGCGGCCGAGTTCTCGTTTCTGATCGCGGTCCCGATCATGGCAGCCGCCACAGGCTACGACCTCTTGAAGACAAGGGAGACGTTGACCTTCGCCGACGCGATCCAGTTGGCGGTTGGCTTTGCGGTCGCGTTCATCGTGGCGCTGCTCACCATCAGCGCCTTTATCCGCGTCTTGAAACGCTGGAGCCTGGCGCCCTTCGCCTGGTACAGAATAGTGATAGCGCCGCTTTTCTATCTCCTCACCCGTGGACTGAACCTGTGACGAGAAATTTCCATCCGACGACGACCGAAAAGCGCAACAGCTAGCCTCATCGTCATCTGCGCTGACTCTCCGGCGCGAAGATTCGCATGTGCATTGACAAAGCTGCTGGCGCCCTATACGAATCAGCTCTTAGGGAAAACCTCCTATGGGATTCGACGGCGAGATTTACTCTTATATCTCGAGCCAATTGCAAACCCCGTACGCAAAAAAGCTTGGCCGCTTCGCCAGCGGACTGGAGTCTGGGGATCAACTGGCGTCCCTCTGTCTTTTGTTCATCATAGCAGGCTATTTGTGGCAAAAACCCCGCCTGGTCAAAACCCTCACCGGTGGACTTTTCGCTCTCATGACGGGCGGTATAGTCGTGCAAATGGTGAAATACCTGGTCGGCCGCGCGCGGCCATGGTTGGAGCTTGGCGACCTCTATTTCATCGGTCCGCACTTTACCCCGCGGGGTTATGATTCTTTTCCTTCCGGCCATACCACCGCCATCTTTGCTCTCACGGCCTTTTTTTGCCGCTACTATCCAAGTTGGAGCATTCCTCTCTATAGCCTAGGATTCTTGCTTTCGATTTCAGGACGCATGCTGACCGGGCAGCACTTCTTCAGCGACGTCATTGGCGGCGCGATCTTAGGAGCGGGTGTCGGGACATTTCTGGCGAGCAGATTCCGTGGCTACATCGAACCAGCACAGCCATTGCCCAGTGCCGCCGCGGTAGCCACCCCCTCTCCTCGCGAGCGGCCGCAGTCTCGTGAGACCGACTTATCCACCGGGGACAAAGCTACGATGCTTAGGGAAATGCTCGTCGTCGTCGCCTTCTCCGCCGCAACTCTCTTCATCGGCCTCGGAAACCCCAGCCTCGAATCCTCTTCCCGTCTCTCCCTCTTCTTTGGACTGCTGACCAGTCTCACGACATATTTCTTAGCGAGGGAGCTTTGCGGCAAAGGGGCGGGAGTGTATGCCGCCTTGATCCTCTCCAGCTCCTTCCTGTTTGTGAATGTCTGCGGTGCGCTTCTCCCGGACGCCGCATTCTTGTTCTTCAGCGCTCTCGCTTTCCTTGCTTATATTTATTCAGCGAAGAGACATCCAAGATCTAATCTCCTACTGGTTATGTCCTATGCATCGCTGGGGCTTGGGTTGCTCGCGAAGGGGCCTATGGCTCTTTTTCCTGCCGTTGTCTTCCTGCTCTACGAGTACCTGAGCGAGAAGCCCCCATTGGCTTTGTTCATTCTGCGAAACGGGCTCCGCCACGCGCTGCTTTTAGTCTTCACTTTCCTGGTCTTCGCTCTATGGCTCGGAGACGGCCTGCTCGCTCCCCAGGAGGCCGCAGCACCCTTTTACCTCGATAAGCTCGTGACCCGAGCGCTGCCAATAATCACACGCCACCCCGGGCGAGTGATTTACTACCTGCCGGCGCTTTTATTGGCGCTCTTCCCGTGGACATTTTTCCTGATCGCCTACTTCGTGGAGGAGGGAAAGCGTTGCCTCAGCGAGACCATCATAGCTCCCGATTTCCTCCTGCTGCTCCTTTGGGCGAGTGTGGTCTTTGCGCTGTTCCCTTTCAGCGCCGCAAAATTTCCCCACTATATGGTCCTCGCGCTGCCGCCCTTGTCCTGCCTCTTAGGCCGGTTCATCAAAATCAAACTCGCGGAGCCGACCGGTGCTCTGCGATTTTCGCTCTTAGCCACGCTCGTTTTTACTTTCTCTCTTTCAGTCGCTGCCGCCATTCTCTACTTGCTGCGGCCTCAGTACGAGTCCCTCAAGTTCTCGGTCCCGTTTGCAATCTTGACTTGTTTCTTGCTGGCCGCCTGGCTGCTGAAGAATAGATACCACCGTTCGGTCGCGTTCGCGGCGATCTGCCTCGGCGCACTCGGCTTCTATGTGAGCGCCCCCCTGGTAGCGCTTCCTTAGATTTGTTATAGAGCGGAATGACGACGGAACGGGCTGTTCACTCGCGCCGATCATGGGTCAGCAATCCCAGAGCGCCGTATGAAACAGAACTGAGTTGAAGCCCTTGCATGCGCGCGGAGAATCTTCGAGGCTCTGATCGTTCCTCTCTCGCGCCGCTGAACGGCGAGACCCCATCCCACGTCAAGAAAATGGGCGCGCCAGCCGGCCGAGAGATAAATCTTCTTGACATTGGATAAAAATAGGTTTTCAATAGTAGCCATCGGGCGCTTTCTGAAGCTTTTCACCTCCGATTCGTCAAACCGTTGAGAGCCCCGAGCGCGAGTTGACCGGGACCCTTAGGGAAAGGAGGTAGCGTGCAGGCCCTAAAGAGCTTCTGGTTCATCTTCGGTCCGGATCCACCTGTTCCCTCTTCACTTCCCTCTTTTCATTTACCCCTCAAAGCAGAGCAGCTAGACAAAAAAAGGCCTGCTGATAATTCCCATGGGTAAGAGGACGATTGCACGCCCGTCCAGAACGAATCTAGTCTCAAATACTCAGGAAAAACTTTTCAAAAGGCAGGATCCGCTCCGAAAGGAGGAGCCGCTGGAATGACCCCACACATGGAATTTGAATCGCTCATCCGCAAAGACCGCGACTTAGCCCAGGTGAACCCTTGGAAGGGCAACCTCCTGGGCTATCTGGAGAAGGTCAAAGAGAATCCCTCGATCGCCAAGCTGGCCCACGCCCGTATCTACGACATCATCATGAAGGCCGGCGTGCGCGATATACAGGAAACGGATGACCCCCGCATCAAGCGGCTCTATAAGGATGAATCGATCAAGGTCTTCAACTTCTTCACGGACGAATTCTTTGGCATCGAAAAGACCATCGCCCAGATCGTGCGCTATTTTCACGCCGCCTCGCTCAAGGGGGAAGAGAGCCGGCAGGTCCTCTACCTGATGGGCCCCGTCGGCTCCGGCAAGAGCTCTCTGTTTGAAAAGCTCCACCGCGGCCTGGAGGAGAACGAGCCGTTTTATGCCATCGAGGGATGCCCGATGTTCGAGGAGCCTCTGCATCTGATCCCACGCCACCTGCGCAAAGAATTTGAAAAGATGCTCGGGGTCCACATCGAAGGAGACCTCTGCCCGGTCTGCCGCTATCGGTTGAAGGAGGAGTTCAACGGCCGCTACGAGGAGTTCCCGGTCTCGACCGTGGAGTTCTCCAAGCGGGCCCGGGTCGGCATCGGCGTGGTTCCCCCCGTAGACCCCAACAACCAGGACACCTCGGTGCTGATCGGCAGCGAAGACATCTCCAAGCTCGATCTCTATTCCGAGGGAGATCCGCGGGTCCTCGAGCTGAACGGCGCCCTCAATATCGGCAACCGGGGGATGGTGGAATTCATCGAGGTGTTCAAAAACGAGATCGAGTACCTCCACTGCATGATCACCGCGACCCAGGAGAAAGTCATCCCGGCCCCCGGCAGACACGGCCTGGTTTACGTGGACACAGTGATCGTGGCGCACTCCAACGAAGCCGAATGGCAGAAGTTCAAATCCGACCACACCAATGAGGCGATTTTGGACCGGATTGTCGTCATCAAGGTGCCTTACAATCTCCGGCTCTCCGAGGAGGTGAAGATCTACCAGAAGATCATCCGCCACTCCGACTTCCGCGCCCACGTGGCGCCCCACACCCTGGAGGTCGCTTCCATGTTCGCCATCCTCTCCCGCCTGGAGCCAACGAACAAGTGCGACCTGATGACCAAGCTCAAGCTCTACAACGGCGAAGAGGTGGTGGAAAAGGGAAAGACCAAAAAAGTAGACGTGCAGGAGCTCCGCGAGGCGGCCAAGCGCGAGGGCATGACGGGAATCTCAACCCGGTTCATCATGAAGGCGCTCGACAACTCCCTTTCGGACAACACCGCGGGCAACTGCATCAACCCGATCAACGTGCGCGAGGCCTTGATCAATATGGTCAAAGAGGCGGACCTGCCTGACGACACTCGCAAGCAGTGCCTGGAGTTTTTACAGGACACGCTGCACAAGAACTATCTGGAGAATTTGGAAAAGGAGATCACCCGCGCCTTTGTCTATTCGTATCAGGAGCAGGCCGAGGCCCTGTTCCAGAATTATCTGGATCACGCGGAGGCCTACGTGAACAAAGGCAAGGTCAAAGACCGCAACACCAAGGAAGAGCTCTCGCCGGACGAAGGCTTCATGAAGTCGATCGAGGAGCAGATCGCCATCATCGGCTCCGCCGCCGACGGCTTCCGCCAGGAGGTCATCGCCTACCTCTGGGCCGCCAACCGGAGAGGGGAAAAGATCGACTACCGGAGCTACGAGCCGCTGAAGGAGGCGATTGAGAAAAAACTGATGACCTCGGTGCGGGATTTGAGCCGGATCATCACCAAGGCGAGGACGCGCGACGAGGAACAGGGCGAGAAATATAACGCGATGGTCAAGAACCTTCTCGACAACGGTTACTGCCCCAGCTGCGTCGACATGGTCCTAAAGTATGCGGCCAACAATCTGTGGAAAGACTGAACTGCGGGATAGAAGGATGGAAGTAGCAAGGGTTAATGTTCGTCCCTTAAACCCTTGATCCTCCTCTAATGGAAACCGTCTTCCGTTCCTACGATCCTTCCTCGGCCCAGCGGAGTGATCGTTGCGCCGGCGACCGCTTGCGTCACCGGCAGAAGGTCCATGAGGCGATCCGGCAGAACATCGTGGACATTATTGCCGAGGAGTCGATCATCGGCAAAGACCGCAACCGGATCATCAAGGTCCCCATCCGCGGCGTTAAAGAGTACCGCTTTGTTTACGGCGAGAATGTCCCGGGCGTCGGCCAGGGCGGGCCGGAAACCCAGCGGGGCCAGGTCATCGGCAAAGGCGAAGCAGGTGGTGAAGCCCATCAGGCGGGGGACCGTCCTGGCATTGATTATTACGAGACCGATGTCTCTCTGGAGGAGCTGATCGAGATCATGTTCGAAGATTTGGAGCTGCCCTACCTCGAGAGAAAACACCTAAGAGAGATCGAAGTAGAGCAGCTGTACCGACGCAAGGGATATCGCAAAAAAGGGATCCGGGTGCGTCTCGACAAGAGGCGCACGGCCATCTCCAGAGTGAAGCGCAAGCAGGCCACCCAACGCGCTGACGCCATCGCCTTGCGCTCCCAACGCTTTCCCTTTCACAAGGACGACCTCACCTACCGCCATACCGTCACCGAGATCCGGCGCGAATCGAACGCCGTCGTCCTCTGCATCATGGATACCTCCGGTTCGATGGACACCATGAAAAAATATCTCGCGCGCAGCTTCTTCTTTCTCCTCTACCGCTTCGTCTGCGCCAAATACCAGAACTTGGAGATCGTGTTTATCGCGCACCACACGGAGGCGCAGGAGGTCGCCGAAGAGGAGTTTTTTCACAAGGGAGAATCCGGCGGGACCTTCATCTCCTCGGGGTACCGCAAGGCCCTGGAGATCATCAACCAGAGGTATCATCCGTCGCTCTGGAACGTCTACGTTTTTCACTGCTCCGACGGGGACAACTTCGAATCCGACAATCCGGCGGCGCTTCAAGCCGCTAAACAGATCGCCGAGATCTCCAATCTCTTCGGCTACGGAGAGATCAAACCGCTCGGTTCCGGCTATTACGGCAGCAGCATGATCCAATTTTTCTCCCAGCTCCAGGCGGAAAACTTCCAGACGGTCCAGATCCAGCGTAAAGAGGACATCTGGCCCTCTTTCAAGGGCTTCCTCTCGCGCGAGCGCGCCCGGGAAGATGCCGCCTGAGCGCCGAGTGCCATGCCGGCTTCTTTTACCATCGAGGAATTGGAATCGTGGAACGGGCGAATCCTCGCCGTCGCGCGGGATTGCGGTCTGGATCCCTGCCCGCAGGAGTTTGAGATCTGCGATCACGGGCAGATGTTCGCCTACATGGTCTATTCCGGCATGCCCTCCCACTATCCCCACTGGTCCTACGGCAAGAGTTACGAGAAGCTCAAGACCCTCTACGATTACGGCGTCAGCGGCCTGCCCTATGAAATGGTGATCAATGCCAACCCCAGCATCGCGTATTTGATGCGGGACAACACGCTGCTCCTTCAGGTGCTCACCATCGCCCACGTGTACGGCCATAACGACTTTTTCAAGAATAATTTTACCTTTCGATCCACTCGCGCCGAGTTCACCATCCAGACCTTCAAGACCCACGCGGACCGCGTCCGCGAGTACATCGAGGATCCCAGCATCGGCCTGGAGAAGGTCGAGAAGCTTCTCGACGCCGCCCATGCCCTCTCCCTGCAGTGCCGGCGCAACCTGGCTATGCGGAAGCAGACACCAGAGGAAGAATTGGAGCGGCGTCTGGAGGAAGCCCAGCCATCGGCCGACCCGTTCCAATCCATCCATCGGCGGCAGGAGTATGTCGCTCCAGACCTGAACCGGGTTCCCCTCTATCCGGAAGAGGACATGCTGATCTTCATCCGCGACCACAACCCGCACTTCAGCGATTGGGAGAGAGATCTCCTCACCATCGTGCACGAGGAGGCGCAATACTTCATTCCGCAGCTCGAGACCAAGATCATGAATGAAGGATGGGCGAGCTTCTGGCACAAGCGCATCTTGGAGAGCCTGGAGCTGCCCCAAAGCATGCAGCTGGAGTTCATGGTCCGGCACAACCAGGTCCTGAGCGCGGTTCCCGGTGCCATCAACCCCTATCATTTAGGAATGAAGGTATGGGAGGACATCGAGCGGCGCTGGAACCAACCGACAGTAGAGGAAGAAAAGGAATTCGGCCCCCGAGCCCAATCCGGGCGCGACAAGATCTTCGCGGCGCGCGAGGCCGAAAGGGACGTCTCGTTTTTGCGCCGTTACCTCACCGAGGAGCTGATCCGCGAACTCAACCTGTTCGAATATCAGAGTCGCGGCGGCGACCGGGTCGTGGCGCGCGTCGCCGATGACGACAACTGGCGCGCCATCAAGGAGACCCTGATCCGCAGCGTGGGCACGGGAACGGCGCCGGTGATTAAGATCGAGGACGCGGACTACGACAACAACCGGGTGCTTTTCCTGAAGCACGATCACGATGGCCGCGATCTTCAGCTCGAGTACGCCGAAAAGACTTTGCAATACCTGCGCCAGCTATGGGGGAGGGAAGTGGTCCTGGAAACCGAGATCAACGGCAAGAAATCCCTGCTCTGCTTTTCCGAAGAGAAGCTGCTCATCAAACCCCTTCATTGATCCTGCCGCAAGATTGCCATATAAAGGATCCCTGTTAGAAGAGGGAATCTACGTGGCCGCCGCAGACGATATCGCCCGGATCCAGTCGTGCATTCTGAACCGGCTCGACCGCAGAGCCATAGGAGCGAAACAGATCGTCGGGATCATCGGCGACGCGCCCTCGCGCTACAGCAAGAGCCCCTCTCTCTGGAACGCGGCGTTCCGGGCTCTAAAGATGAAGGCTATCTACCTCGCCTTTGACGTGGATGAAGCGCAACTGCCTGCTCTGCTCGCCGCCGTAAGAGAATCCGACCGGGTCTTGGGCTTGAACGTCACCGTGCCTCACAAGCTCAAGATCATGAAATATCTCGACGCGCTCGACGATAAAGCGATCCGGAGCGGCGCGGTCAACACGATCGTGCGCACGGAAATGGGCAAGCTTGTGGGCGCGAACACGGATGGCGAGGGTTTTGTGCAGAGCCTGGTGACTCCTCAGCCCGGTCACCTCTCGCCGTTCATCGAGTCGCTCAAGGGAATTGACGTGCTGCTCCTTGGCGCCGGCGGCTCTGCGCGAGCAGTCGGTTTCTCCCTGGCCGAAAAGCTGGAGAGCGGCCAGTTGCTTATCTCAAACCGGACTCACGAGAGCGCCGGCTCTCTGGCCGCAGAGATCGGCAAATGTTACCAGAATGTCAGCGCGATCCGCGAACAGGAGATCCCCGAGCACGCGCCGCGCGTGAATCTAATCGTAAACTGCACCACCAAAGGTCAGGGCGGGACGCGGAAGAGTTCCGCCGGAGTGACGACGTTGGAGCCCTATTCCGCGCTGGCCCCTGTAAATCCCGCCAGCCTTCCGCAAGGCGCAGACGGCACGCCCGAGTTTTATCGCGACTGGCTGAGCGCTTCTCTAGCCGACATTGAAGCGAATAACCGGGCTTCGTGGAAGCTCGCGCTCTCCATCCCGCTTAAGGTCGGCTTTTACGATCTCATCTATCACCCGGAGGAGAGCGTGTTCCTGCGCCACGGGCGGTTGAGCGGCCACCGCACGCTTAACGGGCAAGGAATGATCGTGGCTCAGGCCGTGGAGGCATTCGTCAACAATATCTGCCGCCAACATCTCGAACACCGCGGTCTCCATACCGGAGAGACACGCCGACGGCTGCTGGAAATCATGACGCGGGCGTGGTGATGTAGGGGCGGTTCGCGAACCGCCCCTACTCTGATGGACGATAGACCGTTTTGGCCGGCCTGTTAAGTAGGTGCGCGAACCCGCTTCCCCGGCTGGTAATAGAGCAGACAGCAGCCTACGACTAGCAGGATCAAACTAAACCACTGGGCCTCAGTCATCCCCAAAGCAAGAGCCGGATTCACGCGCCAGAATTCCACCGTAAAGCGCGCCACTCCCGATAGGATTAAATAGAGCCAGAAAATTGTTCCGTCCGCGTAACCCTTTTTCCGCAGCGGCCAGAGAATACCGAAAACGACGAGCGACTGAATCAACTCGTAGATCGGGGTGGGATGGACTCTGACGCCCGGAGGATAGGGTATGCCGGTAATCGGATGAACCCAACCGATGATGGCGTTGGTGTAGGCGACTCCCCACGAGACATTCGTCTCGATTCCCCAATCGCCATCTCCCGAGACGTGGCAGCCGATCCGGCCGGTCCCGTACGCAAGCGCTAACGCCGGCGCCGATATATCCCAGGCCTTGAGCCAGGGAATGCCTTCGCGTCGCACCAGCCAGGTCACCGCCAGCGCGCCCCCTACCACTCCCCCGTACCAGGTAAATCCCGCCCCGCTGAAGATGAAATCCCACGGAGAGCGGACGAAGCTGCTCCACTCCTCGACGATGAACAGAACTCTGGCGCCCAGCAGACCTCCGACCGCGGCGGCAAAGACCATCGTGGAGGAGATCTCGGGATTGTAGTGGTAGCGCTTCAACTCCAGCCACACGACCCAGCCCCCTACAAGGGCAGCCAGGGCCATCAGGGTACCGAAGCTGTAGACTGTGAACGGGCCGAGACGGAAAAGAATGGGATACATCAGTTCACCTTATGACAATTTTCCAACAGGCAACGCCCACGTTAGCAGAAAGCCAGACGAAAATCATCCTGCAAAAAAATCTGGCGCGGGGAATTGGTGTGTGGTATGGCTAGAACTCAAAACTTCCGCAGCGGCAAGTTCGCGCCAGCTATGTCGAGGTGTCTATGAAAAAACGAGTCCTGTTGGTGGAGGATCACCCGGACACTATTGACGTGATGAGCTTGGAATTGGAGGTGCTGGGCTACGAAGTAACTGTGGCAAAAAATGGACTGGAGGCTGTGGAGATGGCTACTTCGCAGCACCCTGACATCATCGTCATGGATATCCTGTTGCCCAAGATGGACGGACTTCAAGCCGCCTCCCGAATTCGGCAGAATCCCAAGACTCAACGGATACCGATTCTGGCAGCTACCGCGTTGTTCCGAGATGAGGACAGGGAGCGTTGCTTAGCAAGCGGCTGTGACGATCATATGGCCAAGCCTTTTACGCACAGAGAATTGGGGAATCGTATTGATAGACTGCTGAAAGATGTCTGAGGACAAGCCTTCTCTGAAAGAAGGCGACCTTATTGCAGACAACGGGAATTAGTCTTCTCTTCAAGAAGAAGTTAGGGACAGGTCTTGCTACGGCAATGGTTCATTGCAAGACCTGTCTCCATCACGCGTTTACTTTTTTATGACCAACCGATCTTTTTTCACAGAGGCAATTCGCATCACTCGACGCGGGGCCGATTGCGAGCTCGTGTAAAAGGCGAGAGTGTTATCGTCTCCAAGCTTCCAGGTTCCTTTTGTCTCTAGGCGGCGGTCATCAGGCGCAATTCCGCCCTCAACAAGGCCGCCGTCGGGCTTCAGATCGAATGAGGTTCGACCGCGAGAACGCGGAAAGTTGAAGCTCGCCGGTCGGAACACCATCTCTTTATCCGTATCTTCCTCGTGAGAGTGGACCCAGCACTGGTTTAAAACATCCGCGTCTTCCTTCTTGCTCATCATCTTGCTCCATTGCTGGCTTAGGCGCCGATTGTGCTGCGCGGGCCATCCAGGGTTGCGGTCATCCGCGCCACCTGTCCGGTCGCGAACATGAACATGGCAGCATCGTCTACGTAATCCATGTAATTCATGAACATATCGCCGTTCGGCCCGTTGCCGCAAGTTATGTGCGGGAAGTGCGGCTTGCCGAAGTTCGGCATTTGCTGATTCGGCGTATCGTCAACAAAGTCGGTCCCCTCGCAGTGCGCCGTGTCCCCCCAAATGTGGTGCAGGTTAAGCCAATGTCCAATCTCGTGTGTCGCAGTCCGCCCGCGATTGAATGGAGCGCTCGCCGTGCCGTTCCTGCCAAACGCAGTGTTGAGGATGACGACCCCGTCGGTTTTCGGCGGGCCGCCTGGAAATTGTGCATAACCGAGTAGACCGCCGCCGAGAGTGCACACCCAGATGTTTAAGTATTTGTTGCTCGGCCACGAGTTGACTCCGCCCGTGGTTGACGATTTCACAGAGTTGTCGTCGCCGAATGACGCCCGATTCGTGTGAGTTCGCGTGATGCCTGTTGTCGGGTTGCCGTTCGGGTCTTTTGACGCAAGAGCGAACTGGATGTTCGCATCGGTTACAAGCCCACCCCACACGGCGGGCGTATGGCTTCTGTCCGGGTTCTTGGCCCGATAGTCTTTATTCAGGACCGCGATCTGGCTCTTAATCTGAGCGTCGGAAATGTTCTCGGATGCGGTGTTGAAAACAACGTGAACGACAACCGGGATAGTAGTCGGCCCCCCTGTTCGGGCGGCTATGCCGGACGCCATTCTTCGAGCAACTAAACGCTCCATGTCGAGCAGATTCTGACGGAAGCTAGGGTATTGCTCAAGAAGTCTGTGATGCACGGCCATCGTGCCGCATTGACGTCTTCGCGGCACGCTTTTCGCCCTCTTAGCCCCGCCGTTTTTGCGTTTGGCTTTTGCTTTCATAGTTTCACCTCCTTATAGTGACAAGTCTGTAATTGTTATTCGACCGATGATCTAAACGCTTGCACGCGGCGATCATCTTTTCACAAGCAAACTTTGGTCGTGCCGAGCGAGCGCCTAACTATTGAGTCTACTGCTTGATTCCTGCAGCCTAATTCTGAAATCCCTATAACCGAATAAGAGCGAAAATCGTTTGCAATATCCCTCATTCATGATAACCTTGTCAAGGCCTCTCTCTTCAACAAACACTACTGAACTTGCAGCCTACCTTTTTGAGCCGGATTGAGGAAACGCTACACCAGGCCAGTTGAAAATATCGCATGGTTTTCTCTAATGTCCTCCGGCCAGAATCGCTTGTATTCCAAGGCAAAATATCTTTACTAATACAAACGTGTTTACAAATGTAACGTAATACCGCGCTGGGAGCATGGAGAGGAGTGAGCCTGAAGGCCGTGGGCACAGGGACGTAAAGGTTCCGGCAGGCCCTGACCGATGGAGTAATCACCCTAAGGGGCCGGGGCGGCGGCCCTCAAGGCACCGGCCTATTGACCACGGCCGGAAGGCTTGCTCCTCTCCAATGTCAACTTACTTAATGCGTTTGTATTAGATACCATGCGACTTCTCGTTCAGAGGATCAAAGAGGCAAAGGTGAGCGTGGGCGGTGAGGAGATCGGCAAGGTGGGAGCCGGGCTGTGCCTCTTTCTCGGGATCGCCAAAGGAGACACCACGGAGAATGCCGATGCGCTGGCGGAAAAGATCGCGGAGCTGAGAATCTTTGAAGACGAAAATGGAAAGATGAATCGTTCTGTGAGAGATGTCCAGGGGGAGATCCTGGTCGTTTCGGAATTCACCCTCCACGGAGACTGCTCGAAGGGAAGACGGCCTTCTTTCAGCCAGGCGGCGCCGCCGGAGGCGGCTGAGCCGCTTTACGACTACTTCGTCCAAAGGCTGAAGGATCTAGGTCTTAAAGTCGCCACGGGAAAATTCCAGGCGAAGATGGAAGTGAGTCTAATCAACGACGGTCCGGTCACCTTTATCTTGGATACTTGATCATGCATGTCGTTCTATTCCAGCCCGAGATTCCTCAGAATACCGGAAGCATCTCCCGGCTCTGTGCGGCAACCAACACCCCGCTCCATCTTGTCGCGCCGCTCGGATTCAAGATCGACGACAAACATCTCAAACGGGCCGGTCTCGATTATTGGCCCTACGTGGATGTCCGTCTTCATGACTCCTGGGAGGATTTCCTGCGCAAGCATCGGGCAGGCTCCTTGCTCTTCTTCTCGAAAAAAGCCGTTCGGTCTTACACGCAGGCACATTACCAGGAAGCAGATTTTCTTGTCTTCGGCCCGGAGACGCGAGGTCTGCCGCAGGATTTACTGGACGCGCACCAGGATCGAGCCTTCCGTATTCCTATGATGGGCGAGGGGGTTCGCAGCCTCAACCTCTCCAACGCGGTTTCCATCGTGCTCTACGAAGCGCTGAGGCAGTTGGGAAAAGTCTGAGGGGGGCTTGACGTCATCACGGAATATGATTATCTAACACCACAAATCAGAGTCACGGGGGGTTGATATTATGAGGTTGGAAGTGCTGAAGCAGAAGCGTTTGCTCGCTCCGTTTCTTGTCGGGTGCTTGTCTCTGCTGCTCTTCTTCGCCCACACGGGGTTGCCGATTTTCGCCGCTGAAACGCAGACTGAAAAGAAAGAAACTGCCGAGCCGAAGGAATCTTTTAACCTGATTCTGCCCTACACGGACATAACGGTCGGCCAGGGGCAGGAAGTCACCATGGACACGGAGGTTGTCAACCGCACGAAGAATCCGGTCCAGGTCGGGCTATCGATAGAAGGGGCTCCCCAGGGATGGGAAGTAGGGTTCAACTCACGCTACCCGAGCTATCCCGTCCGCTCTGTCATGGTCCAAGGGGAGAAGTCGCAGACGATCGAGTTCAAGGCCAAGGTCCCTGACAACACCAAACCCGGCAACTATGAAACGAAAGTCAGCGCCAAGGACGATAGCGGAAAAACCAGCTACACGGAAAAGATCGTCTTTCGCGTGACCTCCAAGAAGGTCGAGACCGGAGGGTTGAAGCTCACCAGCCAGTACCCGGTCTTGACCACCCCGTCGGGTCAAACCCTGAAATTCACCGTGGACCTGAAAAACGAGACCAATAAGCCGCTGACCGCCTCCCTGGTCGCGCAGGCGCCCACCGGATGGGCGGTGCGCTTTAAACCGCAATTCGGCGACACGCAGATCTCTTCGATCCAGCTCAAGGAGAACGCGACAGAGACGTTGAGCCTGGAGATCGACTCGCCGGCGCGGGCGGACGCCGCCGAATACCCGCTCACAGTCCGGGCGCGCGCGGGCGCGTTCGAAGCCTCAACAAATCTAAAGGTCACGCTGAGGGGAGTCACTGACCTCAAAATGGGCACCGCGAGCGGCACGCTCAACACGTCAGTTACAGCAGGACAGAAAACCCCGGTTCCTTTTCTCGTGGCCAACGCCGGAACCGCGCCTGTCCGCAACCTCGCCTTCATCACTAAAAAGCCAGACAAATGGACCATAGACTTCAAGCCGGACAAGATCGACAGCCTGAATCCCGGAGAGGTGCGGGAGATCTCGATGGAAATCACCGCGCCCGCGCGGGCCATAGCAGGCGACTATGCGATCACGGTTGCTGCCAACAGCGCGGACACCAACAAATCCGTCGACTTCAGAGTGACGGTTTCAACTGCGACGCTGTGGGGCTGGATCGGCGCAGCGATTGTGGCTGCCGTGGTCTTGGGGCTCGGGATTGTTTTTGTCCGCTTGGGCCGGCGATGAACGCTGTTATCGAAACCAGCAGCCTGACCAAGCGCTACCGCGACCTGGTCGCAGTCAGCGAACTCAACTTTAAGGTTGAGGAGGGAGAGATTTTCGGCTTTCTCGGGCCTAACGGTGCCGGCAAGACCACGACCATCTTGATGCTGTTGGGCTTGAGCGAGCCCACCAGCGGAGAGGTCAGGGTTTGCGGCTTCGATCCTGCCCGGCAACCGTTGCAGGTAAAAAAACGCGTCGGCTATCTGCCGGAGAATCCCGGCTTCTACGAGGATCTAACCGGTCGGGAAAACCTTCTTTATATCGCTCGCCTGAATCGCATCCCCGAGCCGGAGGCCGATCGCAGGATCCAGCAGATGTTGGAACAGGTCGGCCTGGCCGATGATGGGAACCGCAGCGTTAAAGAATACTCGCGTGGAATGAAGCAGCGGCTTGGGATTGCAGAGGTTCTGGTCAAGGAGCCGCAAGTGCTCGTCCTCGACGAGCCTACGCTGGGGCTCGACCCCGATGGAGCGGTTCGCGTCCTTGAACTCATTACCGGGCTCAGCCGTGAGCGGGGCCTCACGGTGCTGCTCTCGTCCCATCTCCTTCATCAGGTGCAGCAGATCTGTCATCGCGTGGGCATCATCGTCAAGGGGAGACTGATTGTTGAGGGAGACGTGGACCAGCTCGGAAGCGCCATCTTCAAGGAGCGCCAGTGGAATTTTCTGCTGGAGGTGGATGGCCGCACGGATGGGATGGAAAATGAGCTGCGCGCGCTTCACGGGGTTGCGGCCATTGAGCGGCGCAGCCGAGGCTGGTTCCTGTGCTGCACCAAGGACGTGCGGCCGGAGGTGGTGTCGCTCGTGGCCAGAAGAGGTCTCTCCCTGCTCCAACTTCGCTCCGAGGATGCGACTCTCGAAGAGATTTACTTGAAGTATTTTCGTGAGGCATAAACGATGAGTGTAGTTTTTTGGAAAGAGCTTGCCGACCACTTCAGCAGCCGTCGCTTCATGATTCTCTTGGCCATCATCGTGCTCACCGGCGTGTGGGCGATCTACGCGTCGGGCCAATCGATACGGCAGGATGCCGAGAGCGCGCCGGTGGAATTTGTTTTCCTCTTGCTTGTCACTTCGCAGAGCGGCGGCCTCCTGTCGCTCGCGACCTTTCTCGGACTTCTCGGCCCGCTGGTGGGCATCATGCTGGGATTTGATGCTATCAGCGGGGAATACGCGCGTGGGACTCTAAGCCGGGTCCTGTCCCAGCCTATCTATCGCGATAGCCTCATCAACGGAAAGTTTCTCGCCGGGCTCGCTACTGTGGCAACCCTCTGGGCCTCGATTCTGCTGCTGGTAATAGGCTTGGGGATCACTCTGGTGGGTTTTCCGCCTAACGCTGAAGAGCTCTGGCGGATGCTCATCTTCACCGTCGTGGGAATCTTTTACGTCGGCTTCTGGCTCGCCCTGGCGCTGCTTTTTTCGCTGCTGTTCCAGCGCACCGTAACCGCCGCTTTAGGATCGTTGGCGCTCTGGCTTTTCCTTGCGATCTTC
>JAHFAP010000181.1 GCA_023250495.1 Deltaproteobacteria bacterium
TGAGAGCGATCTGGACTTGAGTATCGGTTTGCCGCTCTACCAGATTATCGAAAACCAACATCTCGCCGAAGACCGACGCGGTCTCCGCGGTGGTGAGCGGGGTATCGTAGTTCAAAAAGCTCTGCTTGCGGCTCAGCGAACCGTGTAGTCCGTGGCCCAGCTCGTGGGCCACCGTCATAACGTCTCTCAGGTTGTCGGTGTAGTTGCAGAGGATATAAGGATGAAGTTGGGGAGACGGAGAGGCGCAGAAGGCGCCGCCCCGCTTCCCCTTTCGGATCTCCGCGTCGATCCAACGTTTAGCGAAAAACTCTGCGGCGATGGCGCGAAAGAGCGGCGTGAAGGTCTCGAAGGCTTCCAGAACGACCTGCTGCGCCTGAGAAAACGCAAACGGGGGCAGCTCTTCTCCCACCGGCGCGTACTGGTCATAGAGCGCGATGCGTGGCAGGCCGAGCAGCCGCGCCTTCAATTTGAAGTAATCGTGCGCGACACCATAGTTCGCCTCCGTCACCTCCATCATTCGATCTACTGCAACGGCGTCGATCTCGTTGGCAAGGTGGCGCTCGATCATCGGGCTGGAGTAACGCCGAAGGCGATCCATCGTAAGGTGATCCTGGATCAGCGTGTCATAGACGAAAGTCAGCACCTGGCCGTGCTGCGAAAGACCTTCAAAAAGCGTCTCCCAGCCCCTCTTTCTGAGCCCGCGGTCGTGCCGATGGAGCAGCGCGAGCAGCTCGCTCAGTCCAAGCTCCTCTATTTTTCCCTCAAGCTCGAAGCGAAATGTGAGACCTGAGGTAATCTCGGAAAAGAGGCGGCCAAAGGCGTTTCTTCCCGTGTTGTCCTTCTCGTTGACGATTTTTTCCTCAGGCTCGGAGAGGCGATGGGGACGATGACGGCGCAACTGTCGGAGATAGTGACTGTAGTTCCTCAGTTCCGGATGGGCGATCAGCCGCTCTGCCACTGCGTCCTCAAGGGCGAGCCATTCGAGCTCGAAAAAGAGCAGGAGATTATTCACCTCTGTGACTCGCTGCTCCACACGCTGCTCAAGATCCTGATATTCGGGCTTCAGGCTATCGCCGGCGTAGAGCAGGCTCGCGTAGCTGCTGACCCGGCTCAGCGATTCCTCGATCTCCTCGAATTCCTGCAGGCCCGAGCGGAGGTGGTCAGGCGCCGGGCCTCCCGGAACGTGGATCGTGCCCCGCAGTCGCACGGCGAGCTTCCCCGCGTGAGCGCGGCACTCGTCGAGCGTCGCTTCGATCCGCGAGTCATCATGCGCGGAGAAGAGATCGCTCAGATCCCAGCGAACGCCTTCAGCGCTGTTGGCCGCCATAGAGGCTCCTTTCGAACGTTGATTCAAATAACCATTTCTTCTCCGGCCGGGCAAGAGCTTCGCGAAAAGTTTCGAGTCGCGTGTTGCGTGTTCCGAGTCTCAAAGTGTATAACGCGAAACTGAAAACCCTAAACTCCCAGTCAAAGGAGAATGCCCATGTCAGAAATAGACGAGCTGAAAAAGAAACTGGCGATGGCCTGCCGGATGCTGTTCCTCGCGGAGCTGGTCGATTACAGCGGCCACATCAGCGTGAGAATTCCCGGCACGGACCGCTTCCTGATCAACGGTCATCCGATAAGCCGAGCTGAGGTCACACCCGACGATATCGTGACCTTTGATCCGGAAGGCAAGCGAGTGGAAGGAAAATGGAATCTTCCCTCCGAGCTGCCGATGCATAGCCGCACCTACCGCGTCCGAGATGACGTCCAAAGCGTCGCTCACCTTCACAACCGCATGGTCGTGGTGCTGAGCATGGCGGATCGACCGCTTATGCCAGCCTCCAATCCCGGCGCCTTGTTCGGTCCGGGTCCCATCCCTGTGTATCACGATCCCGCGCTGATCCATACCAACGAACAGGGAGACGAAGTGGCTCGAACGCTGGGCGCCCGCGATGCCGCGATTCTGCGCGGTCACGGCTCTATCGTGGTGGGTCAATCCATCGAATGGACTTTTGCCGCCTGCGTTGACTTGGAGGAGAGTGCGGCACGGCTCTGTTTTGCTTCCACCTTGGGCCCTGTGCGTTTTTATACCGACGACGAGGTGAATCGAGTTAGCAAAGGGCGTAAAAAGCTGTCGGTCATCCAGAAGGTTTGGGACCATTATGTGGCCAAGGCCAGGCTGGCCGGGCTCATGGAGGGCGTCTGATGACGTAACTCTCCAGATTGGCAAGAGATTTTTTACGTGGGGTACCGGGATTTCCGACCCTCCGGCAAAAAATTTCTTTGAAATCGTCCGCGCTCTGTGATATAGAGGTTAATTCTTAGCAATCCAAAGGGTAGTCTATGTACGACGATTTCTTAGCGCGAATTCTGGAGCCGGATACCTGCCTGCCTGCCCAATTCTGGGGGAATCGTGGCCTCTCTCGCCAACTCGAGGGCGAGAAGAGACTCATGATCGCCATCCTAAAGGATGCGGTAGAATGTCTGGAGAAGTACCGGGGAGCCAGAAATGGCTCAGGTAGAGAGCTCTACGAAAATGCCCTGGAGTGGATAGAGGATAAGGGCACGGAATGGCTTTTCTCCTTCGATAACATCTGCGGTCTGTTGGGATTCGATCCCGACTACATGCGGGAGTTTTTATTGAAGCGGGAGCAGAGGCTGGCAAGGCCGTCGAGAGGAAAGCTCTATTCCTTTACTGCTTCAGCGGCAGACTAACGTCATCTCCCCCTTGCCTTTAATGCCTCGATCTCTTCCTTGATCACCTGACCTCTGGGAGAGGCAGGGCCCAAAATTTTTATCGCCCGCTCAAAGTCTGCCATAGCCTTTTCGTCCTCGTCCTGAAGAAGCATGGAACGGCCCAGATAGTAGTATCCATCTCCGAGGCGGTTCATCTTGCCGTAGACGGCGCCCAGGCGGTAGGGCGGCAAAGGGGCCAGCGGAGAGAGATTGCTGGCGCTGAGATAGGCATTCGCCGCATCCCTCAGATTGTTCTCCCGTTCAAGCAACTCTCCTAAGAAGAGGAAGTTCAAAGCCTCTCTCGGCGCAGCGCGCAAAGCGCGCTCAAAGGCCTCGTGGGCGAGCTGAAACTCGCCGATCTGTGAATAGAGCCTTCCCATATCGCGATCAATCCCCGGCCTTCTCGGGTCGAGCGCCCTCGCCTTCTCGTAGTTCCCGCGCGCCGGAGCTGATTTTCCCTGAAACTGCTGCGCCACCGCGAGCAGATGCCTCGCCTCGGCGTTGTCGGGATATTGGCTGACAAGTTTCTCATATTCGCCGATCACCGAATCCTCATCGTGCCGCTCTAAGCGAAGGATCACTTGCATTCTCTTGAGCGGGTCCGGTCCTTCAGACCTGGGCCGCTCTACGTTGAGAGAGCGGATGATCAACTCAACATTGGCGACCCGATCCTGAGTCAGCGGATGGGTCAGAAGGTAAGTAGGAACGTCGGCCGGGCTTAGAGCCCGTTGCTGGTCGAGCGCCTTGAGGAAGCTCAGGGCTGCCCTCGGATCGTATCCCGCCTGCGCCATGTATCTCACGCCGAGGGTATCCGCCTCCAGCTCCAGCTGGCGGCTGTATGAAAATTGTCGCGTCGCCGCCAACGCCTGGCCCAGAGCTCCGGCCGCCTGAGCTCCCGGTCCTCCGCCGGCAAGAATCATCCCGAGCAGCCCCAAGAGACTGATAGGGTCCGGGCCGGAAAGGCGAGCCATGTGGTGGTTCTTCGCATGAATGATTTCATGGCCCAACACGCCGGCAAGCTCACCTGTGCTCTTCGCCTGCTCCAGAAGACCTCTATACACATAGATGGACCCTCCCGGGACGGAGAAGGCGTTCAATTCCGATTCGTCCACAACGAAAAAACGGTAATCGAAAGATTGCGGTCCCATCACCGACAGAATTTGCCGCCCCACTTGGTCCACATAGCTCTCAATCTCGGGGTTGCTCACCAGTTTGAGTTGCTTTTTGGCCTCGCGGCGAAATTGTCGGCTGATCCTCGCTTCTGGATCTTCCTGCACCGTCGGCGCCGAGCGCGCCAGCGGCGCCCTGGACGGAAAGTAGGAGCCGCAGCCAGCAAAGAGGAGGACGAACAGTAGATGGTGAAGTCTATGAAACACGCCTTGATTATAGAGGGTGTCTGGTGGGCTAGCAATAGCAGAAAGGTTGACGTTGATGCGCGCAGGCCCTATGCTCCTTGTGACCAACTCGGCGAGGAAAAAAAGATGAGCTCTCAGTTCAAGGTGCCAGCCGAAAAACTCGCGTGGCGCTGCGATATATCCCTTCTTCCCTTCACCTGCACCGCGGACATGACCCCACTGGAGGATTTCATCGGGCAGGACAGGGCGATGCGCGCGATCGAGTTCGGCTTGGGAGTGAACAAGCCCGGCTTCAACATCTTCGTCACCGGCCTCACCGGCACCGGCAAGACCAGCATCATCAAGGCCTTTCTGAAAAAGATCACGGAGAAAAAAGTCGCGCCCGAAGCAGACTCTCCATTTCCGGAGGATTGGTGCTACGTCTACAACTTCAGCGATCCTGACCGGCCGCAGGCCCTGAACATCCGCCGCGGTTGGGGCAAGGCGCTGAAAAGAGACATGGAGCAATTGATTCAAACCCTGCAGCGGGAAGCAAGGAAAACCTTCGAGAGCGACGAGTTTGGCCGTCAGCGCCAATCCATGATCGAGCAGATGCAGCGAAGACAGCAACAGATCATGGAAGCGCTCGTCGAGGAAGCTAGAAGGGATGGCTTTGCGCTGAAATTTTCTCCGTCGGGAATGGCGCTGATTCCACTCAAGCAAGGAAAGCCGCTGCAGGAGGAGGAGTATCTCGCCCTCGCTCCCGAAGAGAAAAAAACGATAGAGGATAGGCGCCTCGAGATCGAACAGAAGGTCGAGGAGGCGCTGCGCCAGGGAAAAAAACTGGAGCGGGAGATCAGCGAGCAACTCGAGAGCTTAGAGCAGCGCGCGGGAGAATACCTGGTGCGCATTCCCTTATCCGATCTCAAGGAAAAATATCGGGCCTACCCCAAGGCGCTGAGCTATCTGGACGGGGTGCGCAACCATATCCTGAAAAACCTTAACCGCTTTAAGGGAGGAGACGGCACACAGCCGACCCTGCCCTTTGCGTCCCTGCAACCGGTAGAGCCTGCCACGAACCCCTTCCTGCCTTACAAAGTCAACGTGTTCGTGGACAACAGCGACACTCAGGGAGCGCCGATCGTGATTGAAACGAATCCCACTTACAATAACCTCTTCGGAGTAGTGGAAAAGAGACCGGCTCTAGGAGGTTTTGTCACTGACTTCACTATGATCAAGGCCGGCTCCATCAGCCGCGCCAACGGCGGCTACCTGGTGCTCTATGACCGCGACGTGCTGGCCAATCCCGGGGTTTGGGAAGCGCTCAAACGGGTGATCAAAAATCGCGACGTGTGCATCGAGGAGCCGGCGACTTTTTTTGGCTGGCTCCCGCCGCAAGGGCTCAGGCCCGAGCCGATCCCCACGGACACGAAGATCATCATGATCGGCGATCCACTCCTCTATCACACCCTCTCGACGATGGATCCGGATTTCCGCGAGACTTTTAAGGTGAAGGCTGACTTCGATTTTGAGATCGACCACTCCAAGGACAACATCGTCGCCTACGCCTGCTTCATCAGCGCGGCCTGTAAGCGCGAGGGGCTGCGTCACTTCGACCCCAGCGGCGTCGCCGGAATCATCGAGTACGGGGCGAGATTGGTCGAGAATCAGGAAAAGCTTTCCACCCGCTTCAGCGATATCGTCGATCTCCTGATCGAGTCCAACTACTGGGCGGAAAAAGATGGGAGCGACCTGGTAGGCGGCAAACACGTGGGGAAGGCGATCGAGGAAAAGGCCTTCCGGCTGAATCTGGTCGAGAAGAGGCTCCAGGAGATGATTGCGCAGGGGACGCTCTTGGTTGACGTCGCCGGCGCCGCGGTGGGACAGGTCAACGGACTGGCAGTCTACCAGTTGGGCGACTTCAGCTTCGGCAAGCCGTCGCGCATCACCGCCAAGACCTTCTTGGGAAGGAGCGGAATCATCAACATCGAGCGGGAAGCCAAGCTCAGCGGCAAAACCCATGACAAGGGAGTGCTCATTCTAAGCGGCTACCTAGGGGCGAAATACGCTCAGAATCGACCCCTCTCCCTTTCCGCGAGCCTATGCTTCGAGCAGTCGTATGAGGGCGTGGACGGGGATAGCGCCTCCTCCACCGAGCTCTACGCCACGCTTTCGAGCCTTTCTGGAATTTCCATCAAACAGAGCCTCGCCGTAACCGGCTCCGTGAACCAGAACGGGGAGATTCAAGCGATTGGGGGCGTCAACTATAAGATCGAAGGCTTCTTCGATGTCTGTCGGCTCAAAGGACTGACCGGAGATCAGGGAGTCCTCGTTCCCCGGGCCAATCTAAGAAACTTGATGCTGCGCCGCGACGTGGTCGAGGCGGTCGCGCAGGGAAAATTTCACATCTACGCCGTGGGCACGATCGATGAGGGGATTGAAGTCCTCACCGGCGTCCCGGCCGGACAGCGAGACAGCGCGGGCCGCTACCCGGACGGTTCTGTAAACGCTTTGGTGGAAAAGAAACTGGAGGAATACGCCGAGAGGTTAAAGCGCGCCGCGGCCCCCGCCGCTCAAAAGGG
>JAHFAP010000182.1 GCA_023250495.1 Deltaproteobacteria bacterium
TTATTTTTATCATGCCGCCGCCGCTCCATGCCGGGCGAATTTTGCGCGCGCCGAGACGCTGAAAATTTGATGACCGGACCACATAGCCCAAAGAACGCGGCGACCGTGATCCTGCTCCGTTCGGGCGCCTCCGGAGGCGTTGAAGTCTTCCTCACGCGCCGGCCCGAGCGCATGGACTTCCTTGGCGGCGCGTACGTCTTTCCGGGCGGCAGCATCGGAAAAGAGGATTGCTCGGAGAGGACTTTAAAACGCTGCAGCGGCCTCGCCCGGGAGGAGGCCAGGAGAATTCTCGGCGCGCATCTTACACCGGTCTTTGCTCTGGGCCATTGGGTAGCCGCGATCCGGGAGCTTTTTGAAGAGGTCGGCGTCTTGCTGTGCGTCACCGAGGAAGGTCGGCCGCTCGACCTGAAAGAGAGCGCGCGAAGGGAGCAGCTAGAACACAAACGCCGAAGGATGATTCAGGAGGAGATCTCTTTTCGTGAGCTACTCGAATCGGAACGGCTTTGCTGTGACGCGAGCCGGCTCTTGTACTTCTCCCATTGGTTGACGCCGGAGGAATTTGCTGTCCGCTTCGACACCCGATTTTTTCTTGCTGTCCTCCCGCCCGACCAGGCCCCGCTTGAGAGCTCCGAGGAGGTTGCGCACGGTCTATGGGTCACGCCGGAGCGCGCGATGCAGCTCTACGCGCAAGGCAATCTGCCGATGATCTTTCCCACTTACGCCTCCCTCAGGACGCTGGCCGATTTCGAATCCGTCGAGAGCCTCGTTTCGGAGTACGCAGGACGATGACGAGGACAGAACTGAACAACCCTCGCCTTGCAGGCGAGGGGTTTCCACCTCCCCGGAGGAGACACTAACAAGCACCGCTATTAGGCCGACGAAGAGCTTCCGTATGTCACCCTGAGCGCAGCGAAGGGTCTTAGTTAGTCCTTGAGATTCTTCGGCTTCGCCTCAGAATGACATACGAGAAAACGAACAGGCTCCCAGGACGATAGGATCGTTCTTCGCTAACAGCTGCTTGAGGCGAGCAGAAGTTTTTTACGGCACCTTCCCGCCCCAGAGCTCTTTCAGAAAGCCGCTCTTGTCGAGATCGACGGCGAAGCTGTTGTCAAATATCTCCGTGGCCTTCCGCCGCACGTTGGTCTCCGCTCGCGCCAGCTCGACCGCCTCAGCCACCTGGTCTGCGGGCACGAGCATTTTCCGGTTGATGATCGATTTGGCGTAAGCGTCGTACGAGGACTGGAGCGCATCCTGGTCGTTGAGCTTGAGAGCCTTTCCCACGGATGCCTTGGCCTTCTCCGGATTTTTTTCCACAAACTGCACCGCCTCGGCCATCGCCGCGACGAACCTCTGCACCAACTGCGGCCGCTCCTGGATCGTCTTGGAGTTGGTGTGGAGAGAGCTGTAAATGAATGGCAGGTTCAAGTCGTTGAGCCGGTAGATCAGATTGAAGCCGTCTCTTTTCCCGCGCACGTCCAGCGGCGGCGTGATGATGATCGCCTGGATGATGTCCTGGACCATGGCGTTGTACCGTTCCGACTGGCTGCCGCCGATCGGGCGCAGCTTGACATCATCTTCGCTCAGGTTGAACTTTCTCAGCACCGCGCGCGACAGCCGAAAGCTCAGCTCGCCCGGCCGCGTCACGCCGATGCTCTTCCCTTTCAGATCCTCCGGACTCTTGATATCTTTGCGGGCGAGAAGCACGTAAGGGAGCCCGACGAGGGGCGCGGCGACAAGCTTGCCGTCTATTCCCGTGGCCATGCCCGGGATGGTGCCGTCGGCGGCGCAATAGATAAACTGGATCTCGTCCCCCGATAGTGCAGCCAAGGCGATGGTGGCTCCGCGGATATAGATGTGGTTCACCCGGATGCCGTATTTGTCGAACAGCCGGTTATCCAAAGCGGTGTAGAGGTGTATGAAACCTCCCGAGACCGCGCAGGTCGCCACGCGCACACTCACGGGAATCTCGCCTTGTCGAGCGAGATATGGGTTCGCGATGGCGGCCGCGGGCGTCAAGAGGTTGCCGATAAACAACGCCGCGGCCAATACAGGCGCTACGAGTGCGTGCGTGGGTATCACGACGATCCCCCAGCCCCACGTACCACCTTGGAAATTTTCGTCATTTTCGTTTCCCCCTATGTGATCGCGCGGCGACGCGGCGCTTATGGCTGTCGCTTTTTCAGCAGCTCGTTAAGCTTCCGGCGGTCTTCTTCGAAGATCTTCTCGTCGGCTGTGCTTCGCGACGGCGCCGGGCCGAGCCCTTTCTCGCGCCAGCCGAGCCGGGACATCAGCTCCGGCCAGAAAAACCAAAGGGCGGCGCCGCAGAAGAGCAACAGCGCGAGAACGAAGACTGCGCCTCGCACCTTTTTCCTTTTCATAGCGCTGACACCACTGAAATTCCCGCTTTGAACCGTTTGAACGTTTTGAACGGGTGGAACAGTTCAAGTCGTCTAAATCGTTCAAGCCGTTCAATACTTGGGTTTGAAAGCGAAGTGATGGGTCGCGTCGATAAAGCGCATGGTGCGTGTTTTAGACCTCATAACCACGGATTGCGTCGTCGCCCCTCCCGGGAAGAAATGGACCCCTTTGAGATAATCCCCGTCGGTCACGCCGGTGGCGGCGAACATCACCTCTCCGCCCGCCAGCTCTTCAAGCGAAAATTTCTTGTTGATCTCCTTGATCCCCATCGCCTGCGCGCGCTCGACCTCCTGCTGATTTCTCGGCTTCAGCCGCCCTTGCATTTCGCCGCCGACGCAACGCAGCGCCGCCGCCGCCAACACCCCCTCGGGCGCGCCACCGATTCCGATCAGAATATCAATCCCGGTTTCCGGTTTGGTTGTGGCGATAGCGGCGGAGACGTCGCCGTCGCTGATCAGCCTGATGCGGGCTCCCGTCTTTCTCACCTCTTTGATGAGCGCCTCGTGCCGCGGGCGATAGAGGATGATCACCGTGAGATCCTCCACCCGCTCTCCCTTGGCCTTGGCAAGGGCTTTGAGATTTTCCGTCGGGCTCTTGTCCAGATCGACGACTCCCTTCCCCGCAGGGCCCACCGCAATCTTGTCCATGTAGGTGTCCGGGCAGTGGAGAAACTTTCCCCTCTCGCCGATGGCGATGACCGACAACGCATTAGGGGCGCCGTTGGCGCAGATGGTGGTCCCCTCCAGCGGATCGAGTGCGATATCCACCTGAGGACCCTGGCCGGTCCCGACTCTCTCGCCGATATAGAGCATCGGCGCCTCGTCTCTCTCCCCTTCCCCGATCACCACGGTCCCATCGATGGCGAGGCCGTTGAACGCCTGACGCATCGCGTCCACCGCCGCCTGATCGGAGGCCTTCTCGTCTCCCCTCCCCATCAGGCGGGCGCTGGAAAGCGCCGCGGCCTCCGTCACCCGAACCACTTCTAAGGCGAGGTTTCGATCCACGGTTTGGTCCCTCCTATGAGCGCGTCGATCAACGTGCAAGCTTTTTTTACCACGATGCCCGTTCTCTTCGCGTCACTTTCGTTATAACCCGACCGGCCTGCCTGTACGCTCGCGTGCGAATCGTACAGTACGAACGGCACCGGATCGCCGACATGGGTTTTTAAGGCAATCGAAGTCGGGTGATCGGGGAGCAGCAGCAGTCTCCAGTCCTGCCAGCGCTCCATCCCCTGAAGCACCGTTCCCACCACTTTCTCATCGAAATCTTCTATGGCTTTGATCTTTTTCTCCACATCGCCCATGTGGCCGGCCTCATCCGGGGCTTCGACGTGAATGAAAACCAGATCTTTTTCCTCCAGCGCGGCCACGCCATACTCGCCCTTTCCTTTATAATTGGTGTCAAAGAAGCCGGTGGCACCGGGAACTTTGATCCGCTCCAAGCCGGCATAGACACCAAGCCCATTGATGATATCCACGGCAGAGATCACGGCCCCTTCGATGCCGAAGCGCTCCTTCAGAGTCGGCAGCGCGGGCGCTCTCCCCTGCCCCCAGAGCCAAATGGAAGTAGCCCGTCGCTCCCCTTTCTGCTCGCGCCGGCGATTCACGGGATGAGTCGCGAGGAGTTCTTGCGAGCGACGCTGCAAATGGACGAGCAGCTCGGCGCCATCTCCCGCAGGCAAATAAGCGCCGGTCTCTTGATCCGTGATGTCGTGAGGCGGCGTTGTTCGCATCTCTTCTTTGCCGCCGCGCCAGACCATGAGATTGCGGTAACTGACGCCCGGGTGAAACTCCACGCCGTCTCCGCCTAACTCCTCGTTCAAATCGCCAATGATCTCTACCGCTTCTTTACTCGAGATATGGCCGGCGGTGAAATCCTCCATGACGACACCGTCGTTTTGTTCGCTCAGCGTGACCAGATTGCAGCGAAAGGCGATGTCGGCGGGCGCAAGCGAGACTCCGACGCTCGCCGCTTCCAGGGGCGCACGGCCGGTATGGTAAAGAGCTGGATCATAGCCGAGGATGCTCATGTTCCCGACATCGCTGCCGGGCGGAAAGCCTTCCGGGATGGTGTGGGCGAGTCCGAAGACCCCGTGGGACGCGAGCCAATCCATATGGGGAGTCGCCGCGACTTCGAGCGGGGTCTTTCCGCCCAAGCTCTCCAGCGGATAATCTGCCATGCCGTCGCCTTGTAGGATGACGTACTTCATCACACAGCTTCGCCCTCGAAAAGCTCTTTCAGCCGATTCAGGTCGGCAGCGATCCGGATCGGCTGGGCCGATTGGCGGATGGCTGTGTCAGGATCTTTGAGCCCGTGACCGGTCAGCGTGCAAACCACGACATCTCCCTTGTGGAAGATCCGCTGCTTTTGTTTCTTGATCACGCCCGCGACTGATATCGCCGACGCCGGCTCCGCAAGAATCCCTTCGGAGCCGGCCAGGAGTTTATAGGCTGCGAGTATCTCATCGTCAGTGACACTCTCGATCAGTCCTGCAGACTCGTCCCGCGCCGCCACGGCGCCCTGCCAGCTCGCGGGATTGCCGATCCTGATCGCCGTGGCGATCGTCTCCGGCTTCTCCACCACCTTTCCTAAAACGATCGGCGCGGCGCCGGCAGCTTGAAATCCCATCATCTTAGGCAGAGAGGAGAGCCGGCCGATATCCCGGTATTCCTTGTAGCCCTTCCAGTAAGCCGTGATGTTCCCGGCGTTCCCGACCGGCAGAAAATGATAATCCGGCGCGGCGCCGAGGTGGTCGCAGATCTCGAAGGCCGCGGTCTTCTGCCCTTCGATGCGGTACGGATTTAGCGAGTTGACCAGCGTCACTGGATACTGGCGCGCCGCCTCCCGCACCAGGCTGAGCGCCGTGTCGAAGTTGCCGGCGATCTCGATGACTTTCGCCCCGTGGATCATCGCCTGGCTCAATTTCCCCAGCGAGATGCTTCCCTGCGGTATGATAACATAAGCCTTTAACCCGGCCCGCGCCGCGTAGGCCGCGGCTGAGGCCGAGGTGTTTCCGGTGGAGGCGCAGATCACGGCTCGACTCCCCTCCTCCACCGCCTTGGTCATAGCTACGGTCATGCCGCGGTCTTTGAACGAGCAGGTCGGGTTCAACCCTTCGAGCTTCAAGTAAAGCTCGATATCCGGATTGATGGCGCGCTCCAGATTCCGACAGCGGAGCAGAGGAGTATTCCCCTCGTGCAGCGTGATAATGCATTCCTGCTTCTTAACCGGCAGCAGATCCCAGTAGTAGCGGATCACCCCGGGCCAGGCGGGTGACAGTTGCCGCCCTGAGGCCCGAGCGGGGTTAAGCATCTTCCGTCCCTTCGCTCTCATTTATTCGTTTCTCCAGATCGGAAACCAGAGCGGCTCGGCAAGCATGTAGTCCCTGCGGCCGATGACTTTCATAGCATTTTTTATCTGCCCGATGGTAGCCCGCTCGAGCGTGATGACGAACGGAAGAATCCCACGCGGCTTTTCCTTGATGCGGTAGCTGCGCGCCAATCCCTCCAGTTCATCTAGACTATGGCTCAATTGCCATATCTCCGAAATGTTGATGCCGGCACCTCCAAGCGTCTGGCAAATGTCGCCCACGATGCCGGCCCGGTCTTTCACGATGAAGCGGATATAGAAACAGGCGCTGATCTGATCTTCAGCCTGGACGCTCAGGACGCCGGGCTTGACCAGAGAGCCGCGCCCGCCGCGGCGCTGCGCCCGGCCCCGTGCCACGTCACAGACATCTCCCAGGATGGCGACGGCAGTCGGCCCGCCTCCGGCTCCGGGGCCGGCAAAGACATAGTTCCAATCCCGGCGCGCGTCCTGCTGATCGCCGCTTCGTCGCCCTTTATAGAAGACCGCGTTCGTTGATCCTTCAATCGCCGCAAGGAAGTGGTCGTGCGGCACGAGCACCGGAGAGACATAGGCGTGGAGCGCATCGTTTTCCCGCCGCGCCACAGCCAGATGTTTTACCGTGCTCCGCCCTTTGCGGTTCGCGTACAAAAAATCTACCGCGTGAATCTCCTCGATGCCCTTGCGCCAAAAGACTCCGGGCTGCGCATGGAGGCCAAACGTGACAGCCGCCAGGAGGATGAGCTTCGCCTCCGCGTCCAGCCCGCTCGTGTCGGCCTTCGGGTTGGTCTCTGCATATCCGCGCTCCTGGGCCTCCCGCAGCGCGGCCTCGTAGGACTTTCCGCTCCGCGCCATCTCAGACAGGATGTAGT
>JAHFAP010000183.1 GCA_023250495.1 Deltaproteobacteria bacterium
GGCCGCTAGATTTCACTGTGAAACAGGCCGAGGATTTGCTATAATTCTTCCAGTTTTGGGTTGCTCGGCCAATGACTATCTTCAGCATGAGATGTCCCAGGTGCGGGTTGATCCAAGCCCAGGCTCCCACCTGCAAATCGTGCGGCGCCGCAGCGGGCGGCAGCAACTTTCCCTCGGATAAACGTCGAGTCGAAACCGCAAACGCGCCGATCCCTTCCCCGTCTTCTGCATCGCCATCAACCGCCGCATCTTGGGGCCCCGGCTCGCTGGGATCTGAGGCGGGTGAACACCGACGTCTTTATTTCCGTGGCAATGCAGGGTCCCTCTTCGGGATTCACATCATCAACATCCTGCTCACACTTGTTACGCTCGGCATCTATTCTTTTTGGGCCAAAGTAAAAATGCGGAAGTACCTCCTCAGTCAAACTGAGTTCGAAAGAGACCGGTTTGCTTACCACGGCACAGGAAAGGAGCTTTTGGAGGGTTCGCTCAAGGCGGGTCTCGTGTTCGGCCTGCCCGTCACTCTGCTCAACACCCTGCCGAAATTTCTGGGCGCGGGAACCGTGATCAAGATCATCGCTGGGATTTTGCTCTACTGCATCGTCATGGTTTTCATTCCATTTGCGATCGTAGGCACCCGCCGCTATCGCCTGAGCCGGACCTCCTGGCGGGGCATTCGTTTCTCCTTCCGCGGCCAGGTGGTGGATTTCATCAAGCTCTACATCAGCGGCTCGGTTCTCACCGTTCTCACTCTGGGCCTCTATTACCCGTTTTTTTCTGTAAAGCAATATGGCTTCCTGGCGTCGCATTCGTACTTTGGGAACCAAAGATTTCACTTCGACGGAAATGGACGGGAACTCTGCTCAAGTTACCTCCGAGCGCTCCTGCTCACGATTCCAACCCTTGGCGTGTACTGGTTCTGGTTTTACTCCAAGAAGCAACGCTATCTGACGGAACACACTGCTTTCGTCACCGCTCGCTTCAACTCCACGGTGACGGGCGGCGGTCTTGGCCTCTTAGTGTTGATAAATTCGCTCCTGCTGGTCGGAACCCTGGGCCTTGCCTTGCCCTGGGTCTCGGTGAGGACCATGCGCTTTTGGTTCGACAATGTCTCGCTTGAAGGACCACTTGACGTAACGACAATTCAGCAAGACGCGCAGTCAGCCTCCGCCACTGGTGAAGGGCTTGCGGGCTTTCTGGACTTGGATTTCGGCCTCGGCGGCTAGCTCCCTGCAATCTCGATCGCATGCTCATCGAATGGCAAGGATACTATCTGGATGGGCAAACGGCGACGCGCCATCCGGCAGCGATCCGAATCACGCAGACCGGCCTCGAGTTTACAACCGATAGTGGCGCCCCGCATTTTTGGCCCTACGAAGAGATCAGGCAGACTCAAGGATTCTACGCCGGGGAGCAGGTGCGCTTCGAGAGAGCCGGGAATTTCATGGAGGCGCTCCTGCGTCCAGATCCCGCGTTCTTAACCGCTCTCCATCGCCTTGTGCCCGGGCTGGCTCAGCGATTCCACCAGCCGAAACACCGCAGCCTACGGGTCCGGCTCACCATCCTCGCAGCCACTGGCGCCGTCGCGATCGGGAGTGCCCTTTATCTTTGGGGCATTCCTGCCTTGGCCGGGCTTGCTGCCACCCGAGTCCCTATCCCATGGGAAGAAAAGCTTGGACAGGCGGTCGCGAACCAATTGGCCCCACCGGAGCTCCGCTGCGTCGACCCAACGGTCGGCAAGTTGATGGACGAAATCACGATTCGCCTCGTGAAACCTCTTCCAGAATCCCCTTACAAGTTTCACGTCTTAGTCGTGAGCAGTCCGATCGTGAATGCTTTTGCGGCCCCGGGGGGATACATCGTGGTCTTTCAGGGATTGATCGAACGAACCGAAACGGCCGAAGAGTTGGCGGGCGTCTTGGCTCACGAGCTGCAGCATGTGCTTCAGCGGCATGCGACCCGTATGTTGCTGCAACATACATCTACCGGCCTGCTGATTTCTGCCTTGACCGGAGATGTGAGCGGGACTCTTGCCTTCGGACTTGAGAGCGCTCGCACCCTCGGGACGCTACGTTACAGCCGAATTATGGAGGAGGAAGCGGATGCCGAGGGAATGAAGATGATGGTCGCGGCTGCGGTCGATCCGGCAGGAATGATCGCCTTTTTTGACAGAATGAAGAAGCAGAGCGGAGAATTTCCACAACTCCTGACTTACCTCTCCACCCACCCGAACACAGAGGACCGCGTTGAGAAGCTAAACTTGCTGGCCGCAGAGTTCAGACAAACCCCCGCCAAGCTGCTCCCACAGCACGATTGGAATGACGTAAAGAAAATGTGCCGCGTGACCACGCACCAAAACCAATAGCGCTAGTCTACCTGCCGAATTCACTGTTGTTGCAAGCCTTCGGTAATTTGAATTCAGGTAACCCCGCTGTTATAGTGAATTTCGCTATCGCCTGGCTGGTGTTGTTCAATGTCGGTTGCCGAGCACAAAGAAAAAGGAAAGAAGAGCGCGGGCTGTTTCGTGCTCACGGTGAGTGACACGCGCGACGAGTCCACCGATCAGAGCGGCCAATTGATAAAATCCCTGTTGGCCGAGCACGGCCACCGGCTCGCCGGCTACCGGATCGTCAAAGATGAGCCCGTCGAGATCGATGCCCTGCTGCGGGAGGCGCTGACCAGAAGGGACATCGACGCCGTGATCGTCAATGGCGGTACCGGCATCTCCCCGCGCGACGGGACCTATGAGGTGGTCAATCGCCTGCTGGAGAAGCGGCTGGACGGATTCGGCGAGATCTTCCGCTTTTTGAGCTACCAGGATATCGGGTCGGCGGCGATCATGAGCCGGGCCGTCGCCGGGTCGGCGAAAGGGAAAATGCTCATCTCGCTTCCCGGATCCAAGGGCGCTGTGGAGCTGGCGATCCGCCGCCTGGTCTTGCCCGAGCTGGGGCACATGGTCTCGCAACTGCAGGGCCGATGAAGGTCAAAGTCAAATTCTTTGCCTTTCTCAGAGAGCGGGTCGGGACCGGGGAGATTACCAAAGAGATCAACGAGGGCAGCACGGTGGCGGATCTCTGGGCCACGCTCAAAAAAGATTATCCCAAGCTCGCCCCGGTGGAGATGCGCCTTCTCTACGCGGTCAATCGGAATTATGTGAACCCAGACTATGCGCTCAAAGAGAGCGACGAAGTGGTCTTCGTCCCTCCGGTGAGCGGGGGTTGAAGATGTTTCGAGTTATCCGAGAGCCGATCGATCTTAAAGAGCTGGTGACGTACGTCACCGATCCATCGGCTGGCGCCATCGCCACGTTTATCGGCACGACCCGAAACAACAACGAGGGGCGCAGGGTCATCGCGCTAGACTACGAAGCGTATCCCGAGATGGCGGAAAAAGAGCTGGCGCGACTGGGAGCCGAGGCCAAACAGAGATGGAACATCCAGCGCATGGCGATCGTCCACAGGATCGGTCCGGTCCAGATCACCGAGCCCAGCGTGATCATCGCGGTCTCCGCCGCGCATCGCGACGACGCCTTCCAAGCCTGCCGCTTCGCCATTGAGGAGATTAAAAAGAGCGTGCCGATCTGGAAGAAGGAGGTCTTCGAGGGAGGGGAGGTCTGGATCGGCACTCAGAGCGGCCAACGATTGCCACGCCGCTGAAAAAGGCCTGTCGCTAGATGACCTTGGTGACGGCTAGAAGATAAGCGACGGCGAGAGCCCCGTAGGCGACGCACGAGACTACGAGAAGAATCAGGTTGAGCTTTCCCGGTCGCGCGCCGACAGGAAGAAAGCGCGGCAGATAGACGTGGTTCAGCGCAATCAGCGCGACGGAATAGATGACCGTGCCGACAAAACCGATCACCGCCGAGATAAGAATCAGCGGACCGGGCTCGTCCAATAGCACAGTGACGGACGTGATCGCCGTAAGCAGAAAGAGAAAGATAAGATACCACGAGCGGACCGGGATCTTTCGGGCCCTGGGAAAGAAAGCGTAGACGCAATCCGTGTGAATGCGGCTGACGGCATCGACGGTGGCGAGCCAGGTGTCGGAGAGAAAGGCGGCAGCCACGATCAGAAAGAGAATCCTGCCGATCCATCCCCAACTCACCTCGAAAAAGCGGCTTTGGACCACGGCCAGTTCGTAGTGCTGGGGAAGCAGTCCTTTGGGATAAAGAAGCGCATAGGCTAGAAGGCAGGTCATCAAGGTCGTCAGCAGATTGCCGCCGATGCCTATGCCGATATCCCAAACCATGAAGCGCTTCCATTTCGGAAGGTCCGCCAATCCTGCTTCCTCACTTGGAGTAAACCCGGCATCGGGAATCGTCTCCGGTTTTCCCGTGACCGGTCCTGTGATGCGCCCCATGTAGTGCGCCATTCCAACCCCTTTGTCGCGAGTCCAGTAGGAGTAGAAGAGCGTCCAAAAACCGCCGAGGCCCGCGAAGGTTATCGCGGTCAACAGAGTGGTTGCGTCCGCCGAATCCCATGGCCGCGGCATGGGCCATTGGGGAACGAACAATCCTTTGAGAAAGGCGGGCAGCGGCGCCAAGACATCCGGATGAGCGCTCGCCCAGAAAAGCCCGACCAACGTCACGATGGAAACGCCCCACATGAACGCTTCCACGAGGCGATAAACGACGCTGCTAAGAACGATGGCGGAGAAAAAAACCAGCATGGAGACATAGGTCCAAAAAAGAGTCTGGCCTCTCGCGCTCCAGCCGGAGGGGATGCCGGTGAGCGCCGCGAGTGAAGTGCCGCCGGCGGCGGCAAAGGCGCCGAACCAAAGAAAGGAGAGAGTCATAAGAATCCACAGCAAGACGGCGAAAACCCGGTTCAGACGTATGAAGCCCTGAAAGATACTTTCTCCCGTGAGCATGGTGTAGCGGCCGATCTCATAGACGACGGGGAACTGAAGGAGACAGGCCGGAATAAGAAGAAAGAGAAACGTGAGGCCGTATTTGGCGATGATGTATGGCCACCAGATCAGCTCCCCGCTGCCTTGCGCCAGTGCGAGGAAAATGACTCCCGGCCCTAATGCAGCGAGCATTCCGGGAAATCGCGGCAGCGAGGCCTGCTTAAATGGCGACAGATTTCCCCAGGAGTGCCGTTCCGCCATCCCTAGCTTCCCTCGGTCCGAAGGATCGACCCCTTCGGCAGCGCGCCCAGAAGCTTCTGAAAGGCTCGATCGAGATAGTTTGCGTCTTTTGATTCCAGCGTGAGCTTGACTCTATAGTCCGGGTTGTCCAGAACCGGATAGGAGCCGAGAAGAAGATCGGGAAAGCTCGCGAGCAGATCGTTGAGGATCGAAGCGATCACCCCCTCGCCTTCCTTCGAAAAGACGACTTTTAAAAAATAAGGCGCCTCGCGGAAGCGTTCCTTGATGGCTTCGAAGCGATCCTGCAGGACTTTGGGAATACCGGGGAAGATGTAGACATTTTTCAGTTTCGCCACCGGCGCATAGAGCGAGCCTTCGCCTACCAGGTCTGCGCCTTCCGGCACTTCGGCCATGCGCAGCCTCGCCTCATTGATGTTCTGGCCGTGACGCTCGCGCAAGCGCCGCTCGAGTTCCGGATGGTGGATCACCTTGACGCCGAAGCCGTGGGCGATCCCGGCCATGGTTACATCGTCATGCGTCGGGCCAACGCCGCCGGTGGTGAAGACAAAATCGAATTCGCGCGAGAAGGCGGCGATCTCCCGGCCGATCAGCTCGACCTCATCCGGGATGACCAAGACGCGCCTGAGCTCGACGCCCAGGGCGCGCAGCTCCCTGGCGAGGTAATGGGAATTCGTGTCCTGGGTCTTTCCCGACAGGACTTCGTTGCCGATAATGACGATGCCCGCGGTCTTGGCCATGACTTCTCGATGGTGGACAGGTCAGAAGATTACCATACTAAAAATCGATTTTGCTGCCTAGGGCGGATTCCCCCCGAAAGCGATTCCTTAGGGCGCAAGTCTTCGGGCCGCGGCCAATAGAGTCGTACCATGAGTCGAGTTTCCCTCATCGGACGTCCGCGGCCCTCTTCCTCGCGCCCCTCAGCTCGCAGTGAAAGCCGCTGCCCGGTCGAAGAGCCCGCGCATCCGACACCGGTGGTTGGAATCACCACCTACCTATTGCGCGGGCTCGAAGAGCGGGTGGCGGCTTTCGTCATCATGGCGGCGGGATCAGGTGTCAAACTCGCTGCAACTTTGAAAGTAACGGCACTTGGGATTGGAGCAGACAAAGCGGCACTTTTGGTTGACCAGTTTGGAGCCGCACACAGGACAGAACTCCCACCAGTGATCCTGATTGATCTCGGGTGGCTCGGCCATGTCTTTATCCGTCAAAAGGCCTCGTAGATCCGCTAGAGGCTATGCCTTGAACTCGAAGAATCGACAAACGGCCTAGCGGAACAGCTTCCGCGCATTCTCACCCAGAACCTTCTTCTTCAACTGCGCCGTGGCCTGCGCCCTCTGCACGATCTTGACCGCGTCATTCAGGCGGTCGATGGTCGGGAAATCGCTGCCCATCAGCACCTGGCTCTCGCCCATCATGGCGACCGCGAACCGGACTTCTTCCGGACTCCAAAAGGGAGGCGCGGTATCGACGAAGATGCGCCGCTTATATTTTTCGAAGAAGCCCTTCGAGCGCTTGTCG
>JAHFAP010000030.1:0-12315 GCA_023250495.1 Deltaproteobacteria bacterium
ATGCAGTTAGATTATCCCGGTTGATAGGTATTTGCCGCAAACCAAGTGATCCAAGGTAGTCTTACAAACAAGGGGTAGTGTCCTAATCCGAAGGAGGTAAGCTCAAATTAGGACACTACCAATTTTCTTGACCCCGTCTCGACGCCTGGGCTATGCTGCAGTGGGGGGGGTGGGGAAGGAACGATGAAAACTCAGACAGTCCTGCTCGATTTTAACAATGCGATGGAGAGCGCGCTGGGTCGCGGCAGAGGGCTCAGGCCGGCGGACATCAACGGGCTTGAGACCAGGGCCAAAGAGATACACGCTCGCATTGAGCAGATGCGCGACGCGGGCACGACTCCCTTTTACGAAGTCATATTTTCGGAGAAGGGGCTCGAGCCGATTCTGGAGATGGCGCAGCGGGTCCGCGAGCGCTGCGACAATCTTGTCGTTCTCGGCATCGGCGGCTCGGCGTTGGGCGCGAGGGCGCTGCACCAGGCGCTCAATCCCCCGCACCATAACTGGCTTCCGCGCCAGGAGAGGAAGGGCGTCCGGCTGTTCGTGGCGGATAATATCGATCCGGAGACCTTCGCGAGTCTGATCGATCACCTGGATTTATCCGCGACGCTCTTCAACGTGATCAGCCGCTCAGGGGAGACCGCCGAGACGCTTGCGCAGTTTATCATTGCCAAGGATCGCCTGGAGAGTGTGGTTGGAAAGCGCTACAAAGATCATTTGCTGCTGACCACCGATGCCGGTAAAGGACCGCTGCGTCAGATCGCGCGCGACGAAAGATTGCCAAGCCTGACGCTGCCTGCCGGACTGGTCGGGCGCTACTCCGTCTTCTCGGCGGTTGGATTATTTCCCGCCGCTGCGAGCGGCATTGACGTGCGCGGCTTGCTCGCGGGCGCACGCGAGCTGGCGGAGCGCTGCAGCGTCGGCGATCTTTGGCGCAACCCGGCGTACATGAATGGCGCGCTGCACTATCTTTCTCAGCGTAGAAAGCGGAAGCAGATCTGCGTGGTCATGCCGTATAGCGATCTTCTGACCGGTGTGGCGGAGTGGTTCTGTCAGCTGTGGGCGGAGAGTTTAGGAAAAGAGAGAAACGTGAAAGGGAAGAAAGTCCTAGGGGCGCAGTGTCCGGTGCGCGCGCTTGGGACGACGGATCAGCATTCGCAACTGCAGCTCTATATGGACGGCCCGGACGACAAGCTCATCGACTTCATCCGCGTCGAGAATTCCTCGGAGTCGGTCTCGATCCCGCGCCTGCACGGAGACGAAGAGGATCTTGGCTATCTCGGCGGCCACGACCTGGGAGAACTGCTCCGCGCCGAGCAGATGGCCACGGAGATGGCACTGACGAGAAAGGGCAGGATGAGCACCACCATTATTCTCGATCGCGTCACGCCGCAGACGATCGGCCAGCTTCTATTCCTATTCCAGATTCAGACGGTGTTTGCCGCGGGTCTCTACGGCGTCAACCCATTTGACCAGCCGGCGGTGGAAATGGGAAAGAGATTGACGTACGGCGTCATGGGAAGACGGGGCTACGAAAAAGAGCGGCGCGAGCTCCTGAGCTGGCGGGCCGGCAAAAAGAAGAGGTTTGTGGTGTGAAGATCATCCGCCTGCCGGATAGTTGGGCCGCTCGCATCGCCGCCGGTGAAGTCGTCGAGCGCCCTGGCTCCGTCGTCAAGGAGTTGGTGGAGAACTCCCTGGACGCCGGCGCCGGAGAGGTGTCGGTTTGGATCGAGGGCAGCGGCGTCTCGCTGATTCGGGTCAGCGACGATGGCGAGGGCATCGCGTCGGCGGATCTCCCCTTGGCCGTGGAGCGACACGCGACCAGCAAGCTCAAGGACGAGGCTGACCTGTGGCGCATTTCCACGCTGGGGTTTCGCGGCGAGGCGCTGCCGAGTGTCGGCTCTGTCTCGAAGCTCGAAATCGTATCCCGCGCGCGGCACGAAGAAGCCGGCACCCGGCTGCGCGTCGAAGGCGGCAAAGCAGGGGAGCCGGTCGCGGCAGGTTGCTCCGTCGGCACCACCGTTGAAGTGCGGGAGCTTTTTTTCAACACTCCGGCCAGGCGAAAATTTCTCAAATCGCCGGCAACGGAGCTGAGCCACATCTGCGACGTGATCAACCGCGCCGCCCTGGCATACGGAGAGGCTCACTTCCGCCTGTATCATCAGGGCAGAGTACTCTGCGACTATCCCGCCGGCGTCGAGCTTCGAGATCGTTTGCGTCAAGTGCTCGGCCGAGAGATCGCCCATGGAATGGTCCCTTTCTCGTGGGGCAGGGGAGAGATCACCATCAGCGGCTTCTTGAGCAAGGCGCCCAGCTCTTTTTCCAGCACCCGGTATCTTATGGCCTACGTGAATCGCCGCTTCGTTCGCGACCGGATACTCACCCATGCGATTCTCGAAGGCTATGAGACGCTGCTGATGAAAGGCCGCTATCCAGCGGTCGTACTGTACCTGCAACTTCCCTTTAAGGACGTGGACGTCAACGTCCACCCGGCAAAACATGAGGTCCGCTTCCGCCGTCAATCCGAGGTCCACGAGGCTGTCGCCGAAGCAGTAAGGGAAGGACTTAGAGAAGAAGCGAAGGAGCCGACGCGCCTGTCGCTGCGTCCAGCAAGCGAGCCGCCCGCTGCAGTGCACGAGCCTCCGGCTGCTTACAGCTTCCCGTCACAGGTAAGCGGCCAGGCGTGGCAGCCTGCCGAGTTTACGCAAGTTCAAGACCAGCCACAACTGGCGAGCAAGAGGTTCTTTTCCTTGCTAGAGGTCTTGGGGCAGCTTCTCGGCTGCTATCTGGTTTGCGCCTCCTCGCGCGGGCTCGCGCTCCTCGACCAGCATGCGGCCCACGAGCGGGTTGCGTTTGAGAGAATGCGCCATCAGCTCGGCCGCGGAGAGATCGAAAGGCAAAACCTCCTGATCCCGCAAGTCCTGGAGCTGCCCGCTGGCGAGGCAGCGCTCTTGGAGCAGCGGCTGGAGCTATTGGATCGCGTCGGCTTCGGCGTGGAGAGATTCGGCCCCAATGGTTACGCGATCCATACAGTGCCGGCGCTGCTGCCGGCCGGCGATTACCGTGAGGCGCTGCGTCGGATGATCGCTGAGGTCGCCGATGTGGGGCAGAGCGAGGAGCTGCGCGAGGGACTCGAGGAACGATTGGCGACGATCGCCTGCCATAGCGTGATCCGCGCTCATAGGAAATTGGAGAAGGAAGAGATCCGCGCCCTGCTGGAGGAGCTGGATCAGATCGACTTCGCTACCCAATGCCCTCATGGCCGTCCGGTGCTGATCGAACTCACCGAAGAGCAACTGGAGAAAATGTTCAAGCGGACATGAACCCATTTTAGATTTTGGATTGCCGATTTTGGATTAATCGTTCGACTGAGCTCACGACGAAGTCTAAAATCGAAAATCTAAAATCCAAAATTCTTGTGAAACCCAAGCTTGTCATCATCCTCGGCCCGACCGGCGTTGGTAAGAGCGAAGTCACGATGGATGTGGCCTTGGAGATCGGCGGTGAGATCATCAACGCCGACTCGCAGCAGGTCTACCGTTTGATGGACATCGGCACCGGAAAGCCAGGGCCGGATCAGAGGCGCAAGGTGCCGCACCACTTGATCGACGTCATCGAGCCTGATGGGGAATTCAACGCGGCGCTGTTTCGGCAGTTGGCCGTGGAATGCGCCCAGCAGATCTGGTCGCGGGGAAAACGGGTCATCGTTTGCGGCGGAACAGGGCTTTACATCAAGGCCTTGACCCAAGGCCTTTTCGTCGGCCCCGCCAGGGACCCGGAGCTAAGGGAGAGACTTCAAGCGGAAGCCGGAGAGAGAGGGCTCGCTGTTCTTCACGACCGCTTGAGGGACGTCGATCCGGAGGCAGCCGCGTCCATTCACCCGAATGACGGGCATCGGATCATCCGCGCCCTGGAGGTCTTTGAGCTGTCTGGCAAGCGCCTGACACGATGGCAGGGGGAGCACGGCTTTGGAGAGAAACAGTTCGAGAGCTTGAAGATCGGGTTCAACCGCGAGCGGAAGGAGCTGTACGATCTCATCAACGGCCGCTGCGCCGAGATGGTGGAGCGGGGATTGGTGGAAGAGGTCAAGCGGCTCCTTGAGAAGGGCTACAGTCCGGATCTCAAATCCCTGCAAAGCATTGGCTACCGCCACATGGCTCTTTATCTTCGCGGCGCCGTCAGTCTCGAGGAAGCTCTCTCTCTGATGCAGCGCGATACCCGCCACCTCGCCAGAAGACAGCTCACCTGGTTCCGGGGCGATAAAGAGATCCAGTGGTTTCATCCGGAGAAGGAGCGGGGAAAAATTTTAGCTACGGTAAGGGCATTTCTAGCATGAGTCTTGACGCCCCCAAGAGGGAAGGCCGGCGGAGAAGAGCGGTTTATAGCAAAGCGGTGCTTGATAATGTTTCCGTACAGGGGCAATATTACGTGCAATTCCGGTTCCGGCGAATTACAGAGCTGTCCCGGATAGGCTGCCGGAATTACAGTAGCGATGTAGCTCGCTCAATTAGATATTGAGCCAATAAATAGGCCAAGGGAGGGTTCAAGCATGACAGGTCAGGTTGTTAAATCGCTGGCTGCGGTTTGTTTTCTTGTCTCTGGGTTGACGGCGTGCGCGCCTCTCATTCAGTACAGAACCGACTACGCGGTGTGTGTCAGCCCGTTGTCTCCCCCTTCTCCGGAGTGTGAGACCCATGCGCTGCAACAGCTTCCCGGTACGGGCGCCGCCAACTACCTGTTGGGGTTCGTCGAGTTCGATGACCAGGGTCAGTTGTGGGATCGCAAGCAAATGGCGGCCGTTGTGGACAAACTGTCAACCGAGGCCGCCAGCAAGGACCTGCTGATGGTGGTGTTTGTGCACGGCTGGAAGCATAGCGCGGCCCCGAACGACGGCAACATCGAGACGTTTCGCAACGTGCTCGCAGGGTTGAGCGAGTCGGAGGCGTATCTCAGTAGTCGGACCGGTTTGCCGGCGCGACAAGTCGCCGGCATCTATCTCGGTTGGCGCGGCGGGTCGGTAACGCTGCCCCTTATCAAAGAACTGACCTTCTGGGAGCGCAAGAACACGGCGCAGAAGGTCGGTTACGTAGGCGTGGCCGAGGTTTTGAGCCGGCTTGAACTGATCAAGCGCGTCAGGGAGAGCTTGACCTCCGGCAATAGCCGCACGCGCCTGGTGGTGGTCGGCCACAGTTTCGGCGGCGCGGTGGTCAACTCCGCGCTCGCGCAGATCCTCGAGAGAGGATTTGTGCAAACTACTTGCCCGGCAGAGACGCAGTGCGACGTGGCGGGCTTCGGCAATCTCGTCGTGCTGATCAATCCTGCCTTTGAGGCGCTGTTATTCGGCCCGCTCAGCGACATGTCGACGGAACGTGGCAGATATTTTGAATCCCAACTGCCGGTCGTGGCGGTGCTTACCTCGGAGGCGGATTACGCCACCCGCTACGCTTTTCCGGCCGGGCGTTGGCTATCCACTTTCTTTGAGAAAGAGCACGACCTCACGCGCCGCAATGCCACCAGCAAGCAAGAGGAGACAGTCGACGAGGGCAACGCCAACAGGACCGCGGTCGGCCACTTCGAGCCCTATCGCACTCACCGGCTTTATCCCTCCGATGAGAAGACGCGCGAGCAAGTCGCGGAGATGCGCGGCAGTGAGAGGGTCCAAATGTTCTCCCAGTCCAGCGCCGCCTGGGTCAACGACAAGCCCGGCAGCAAAATACGGTTCGGAGGCCTCGTGCTCGAGCGCACCGCCACATCGGCGGGGCGCAATCCCTACCTTGTGGTGTACGTCGACAAGCGACTGATCGCCGATCACAACGACATCGACGACCCGCGCGTGATCCATTTCCTCGAGCAGCTCATCATGATCTCCAGTCATAGTTCCGAGCAGGGGGAGCAGATTCGTCGGAAGCTGGGCTCCCCGGTTTTGCCCTGACGCGGCGACTGGTATTTCATTTGTGACTTTCTGCTCCGGAGGAACGCTCCACAACCGGGTTTCGCCACCTCGCCAAACAGCAACTCACCTGCTTCCGGGCCGATAGCGAGATCCGCTGGTTTCATCCGGAGAGGGAGCGGGGAGAAATTCAGGAAGCCGTCAAAAAGTTCTTTATGCCATAGGCAGGGATAGACCATGAGGAAAATATTCGCTGTCTTTGTAATCACTTGGATTGTCTGTGGACCTGCGCAGGCAGCGGACAGGATCAGACTTGCCGTGACGAACTACAATCTTACTTACCTCACCGGAGGGGTTGCCTTGAAAAAAGGTTTTTTCAAAGCGGAAGGGCTCGAGGCCGAGATCATCCGCATGACCCCAAACGTTTCGGTCGTCGCCCTGACCAATGGCGACGTGGATTACTCGATGCTCTTCGGCCTCGTGGTTCGCTCCGCGATCAGAGGATTGCCTGTAAGAGCCGTCGCCAACTTCATGGATAGCTCGCCTTTGACGCTGATCGCGCGGCCGCAGTTTAAGTCGGTCGAGGAGCTAAAAGGCAAAACTTTGGGTGTGAGCACGTTCGGCGCGAGGCCGGATATCGCGGCGCGCAAGGTCTTTAAACATTTCGCTCTCGATCCCGAAAAAGATGTCAAAGTTTTTGCCCTTGGCACCGACGCTGCCCGTATTGCCGCTTTAAAAGAAGACGTGGTAGATGTCATTGTGATCGCGCCGCCGGCTGACTCGGAGATGCGCAAAGGCGGTTTCAATGTGATCGCCAGAGTCGATGAAGTTTTCAAGTTCCCTAAGGGGTTTCCGATCAGGTTGTAGAGGTCGTCGAAGATGATGCCGTTGATGGTCCTCTGGATCTTAAATAGCCGGGGAGACTCGCCTTTGAGGACGACCACGCCGAAAAGAGGGGATAGGTTATTCAAGCTGTTTGCGACAATGCCACTCCTTTTTGGGTTGGCGGCCTGCGCGACCGCGATAGTGCCTGGGAATACCAGGGCGTCACCTCCGTTACAGCGCGACACGCTACAGATGATTCTCATTCTTGACGGGGCTAGTGACGGAAGTTGCGATCAGCGCAAGATCGTAAACACGGAAGTAGTTAAGATGGCGACAGCAAACGATTACGCCGCAGCGGAGCGCTGGACGCTTGACAGATGCGGCAAGCTTGTCCGGTATAGTGTCACCTTTAGGCCCAGTGCGGGCGGGGGCACGGACTTTAGCGTTCGGTTGGAACGGTAGAATTAACAGCACGGCAGCGGGTTTTCGATCAGGTTGTAGACGTCATCGAAGGTGACGTCGTTGATGGTCCTCTGGATCTTGAAGAGACGGGGAGGCTCGCCTTTGAGAAAGACCATGATGGCGGTTTCGATCGGGGGGCAGCCGGATTTTACGCAGGGGACTTCTTTGACCACGATCGGCGCGTCGGGGGGAAACTCTAGGTTCTGCCTGGTCCAGTATCTGATCTGGTCGATCGTAAAAGAGGAAGTATCCAGATGGCCGCGGCCGAAAGGATCTACCTCGGTCGAGGCATTCCCATCGTCTGCAACGAGACAATTGTTGAAGCCGCCGGTGATCTTATCCCGGTCCAACTCTCGGCCGATGAATACGAGGCGGTTGATCCGCTCCTCACCGGGCGCCCATTGGCGTCCTGGACGCCCCTCGAACAGGAGATGCACGCCCTGGAAAACAAACTGGTCCGGGTCGTTGCGTAGGTTAAGGATCCCCTTCATGCGCATGATCTTCGGACCGAACTCGGTAAGGAGATCGCGAAACCACCGGCTCACCTTGAGGCCATCGAGGTCACCCGGCATCACAACGGAGACTGTGGAAATGTCCTCGGTGTGGCGGTGATCGTCGGGGTGGTTTTGCGCCTTGGCTTCAAGTGCGAGGCTGCGAAGATCCAATACGGTGGAGATATCGACGTCGGCATTCCTCGTCTGACAGATGCGCGCGGCCCCGTTTAAGACTCTCATTTTGTATTCGAGCTCCTGCAAGTCCTCTGGGTTGATCAGGTCCATCTTGTTCAAAAGCACGAGGTCGGCGAAGGCTATTTGTTCCCGCGCCTCGGTGGAATGGTCGATTTGTTGCCAGACGTGTTTGGAGTCCACCACGGTGACGACCCCGTTGAGCTGAAATTCGCCGCGGATGCGTTCATCGATGAAAAACGTCTGAACGACCGGGGCGGGGTCCGCCAGCCCCGTGGTCTCGATCAACAGGGTGTCGAAGGTCGATCTCTGCTCGAGGAGCTGAAAGAGGGTGCGGAGCAGGTCGCCGCGCACCGTGCAGCAGATGCAGCCGTTGTTCATCTGCACGATTTCTTGGTCGGATGAGATCAGCAGATGGTGGTCGATCCCCACCTCGCCGAACTCGTTGACGATCACCGCCACCCGCCGGCCATGTTCGGTGGTAAGGATGCGGTTTAATAGAGTGGTTTTCCCGGCTCCGAGAAAGCCGGTGAGCACAGTTACCGGGACTCTTTGATCGCTGTTTTGAGACATCTTACTTATCCTCGCGCTTTACCCTCACTCTAACCCTCTCCCTGCTAGGGAGAGGGAAGGGAGAGGGTCAAAACGGCTTCGAGAGAGGGACAAAGATGTAACATTGTCAAATACGTTTGTATTGAATCGTAACAACGAGACTGATTGGAGTCAATCTAACGACAGCAGCAGTGGGCGCAGCGGTTATTTTTCGTAGAGCGCTTTGATGAAGCCGCTGCTGTCGAGTTCCTTGAGGAAGTTGATGTCGACCAGATTATTGGGAGAGATCTCGCGCGTCTTGGAGCTTCGCGAGCCGATCTCGTCGAGGACCATCTGGATCCCTTTCATGGTAGGGTAGGGGACTCTCGGCATCACGTTCACCGCGTAGTGGCGGTAGGTTTCCTCCAACATCTCCCGCTCGCCGATGCGCGAATATTTCGCCAGGACCTTCAGGCTAAAATCCTTGTCGTTCTTGAAGCGGGCGAGCCCCTCCACGTAAGCCTTGAGATAAGAGCGAATGACTTCCGGATGTTCCCGCACGTAGCTCCGCGTCGTGACGACCCCGGCGCCTTGGTAATCCACTCCGATCGCGCTCAAGTCGACGAGCAGGTTAAAGCCGAGCTTCTGCGCGCGCAGGTTGAGTGGAGAAGAGAGCACGCCGCCGTCGATGCCGCCCGAACTCAGTCCCGCCAGGATCTCCGGTGATCCTCCCATCTGCAGCAGGGCCACCTCACGGTCGGGTTGAATTCCCCATTGGCCGAGCAGGTAGCGCAACAGAAAGTCATCGGACGTGCCGAATCGAGTTATCCCAAGCTTCTTACCTTTGACGTCCTCAGGCTTTTTGATCTCCGGCTTGACTATGAGTTTTTGGCCGGGCTTGTGGTTCGGACCGGCGAGCATTACGAGGTCGGCGCCAGCCTGGTTCGCCTGAATCACGGCGGGGATCGCGATCTCGGAGATCGGGATCTCTTTCGCCAGCATCGCCTGGACGATCTTGGAGCTGCCGGAGATATAGATCAGCGTTACGTCGAGGCCGTACTTGTCGAACAGCCCAGCGTCCTTCGCTACCCAAAGCACGCCCATCGAGCCGACGGTGGTCGGGTAGGCGACCTTGAGCTTGATCGCTTGCGCTCGTGCGAGCGGCGGGAGGAGGAGAAAAGTGAAGGCCGATAGCAAAGCTACGGTCTTCCAGTTGATGTTCTGCGGCTGACTCATCGCCAAACACTCCTTTCGCTACTGAGTGGCACCGCACCGAGGGCATATTAAGGGTTGCGTGCCCCTGAGAATCGACCAGCCGCACTCTCGGCAGATCGCTACCTCTTCGCCCAGCATTCCACGGATCATCGGCCCGCACCTGGATGCCCCGCACGGCCCGGTCCCTGCTCCGGTTCGCCGCCGGACCTTGTCGAAGGTATCGGCGCCGCGCTGGATCGCCTTAAGAATGATCCCTTTGCGGATTTTGTTGCACAGACAGATGGGACGGTAGGCCTCGATCACTGCCTGCTCTCTGGCCTTATTGTTCTCTTCTGAGCCGCTCAAACTACGCCTTTTCCCCTATGACCAGAGATGAAGTGAGAGGAGAAGGTAGGGTGGCGTCGTTGACGCGCTGGAAGCCGGCTTTCTCCAGCCAACCTTTCACTTCGTTCAAGGAATAGCATCTGCCGCGTTCCGTGGTGAGCAGCATGAGAAGGGAAAACATTGCGCCGGCGCCTGGATGAGCCAGAGAATCGTCGAGGATGTGATCTTTGATGATTATTCTGCCGCCTGGAGCGATGCAGGCATAGAGCTTCGCCATGAGCCGCTCGTTCTCGTCGCCGCTCTCGCCATGGATAATGTTGGAGAGAAAAACGGCCTGATATGTGCCGGGGATCGGATCGAGTCGATAATCGCCCTGAATCAGCCTGATACGGTCGCTCAAGCCGGAACTGCGGACGAATCTTTCGGTAATTTTCAAGGTGCCCGGAAGATCGAAGACCGTCGCTCGAAGGGTGGAGTACTTACGGCAGAAATAAATCGGATAGGTCGCCGGGCCGGAGCCGACGTCGAGCAACTCGTTGACTTGACTCAGATCGAGCCTCTCGGCCACCACCTCCGCGTCTCCGCGCGCCCGCACAAGCGAGTCCATCGCGTCAATAAAGCGTTCAGTCTCTTCTGGGTTTCCCTGGTACATGTCCGGCATCCGTGGCGGCTTTCCAGTGCGCAGCGCCTTTTCCAGATCGCCCCAGCATTTCCACAGCGACGATTCAAACAAGACCATCCCGCCCAGATAATTTGGCGAACCCTTCACCAGGTAGGTCGAAGAGATTTCCGTGAGAGAATAGGAAGATCCTTCCTTCGTCAGGAGGCCGATCGAGACCAGGGCATTGAGCAGCAGCTCCGTAGCGCGCAAGTCGCAACGAATCGCGCGGGCGACGCTGCTTGCGTCCTGGCGGTCTCTCAGCGCCTCGAATACGCTGAGCCCTACGGCGGCCTGGATGGCGCGGGCCTCCATGTAGCCGCCGGCAAGTCTCGCCAAATCGGCAAAGTCCATCTGGTCTCCGGACGTCTATGGAGTAATGGGCCCACCATTCCAATACTCCATTACTCCAGTTCTCATAGCCGCTCGATAATCCGGTAGCTCCGGCTTTTTGGCTTGAGCGGCGCCACGATTCCGAGCTTCACCATGAGTCGGATCTCACGATACGCTGTGTCCCGATCCACCTCTCCGATCCGCTGGTAATCCATGGTGGAAAAAGACTTCCCGTGGGAGTAAGCATACGCGAGAAGCCGCCTTTGACGAGAGTTTACCGTGGTGGTCCCGAATTGATTGAGCCACCGCAGCGTTGCCTCGTCGTAGATGGGAGTATTGTGCAGGGTGACCGTAAAGATAAAGCCCTCTATGGAGAACTCCGGGGCCTGCAGCCCATGGTGCTCCATCTCCTGAAACATTCGCGGAATCCCTTCTCCCATCTCCCTCAAATAGCCCAGGTCCGCCAGCACTCGGACCAGTAGAGGGTTGCGTGAGAAGTGAATCCTTTGCTGGTGGCGCAACTGTTCGATGGTGACAGGGGAGGGAGGAAGCCCGGGGCTGCGCACCTCGATACGGTCGTCGAACATCCAGACCTCCACGGGAGCCCCCGTCAAGCTGTAGTCCCGATGGGCGACGGCGTTCACCAGCGCCTCCTGCCACGCAAAGGTCGGATATTCCAGCCGCTCGCGAAAGAACAGGTCGTGAAGTATGGTCCTCTCACGGATCTGTTCCTTGATGCGTCCCACCGCCTCATCAATCAGTCGGCAGACAGGGGCTTCGAAGCGGATGCGCTTGACCACGTTCAATGAGCTTCCGTGTTGCCTTTGCGTCCCGTCATACTTCACGAAGTCGATGCCGCAGCGGGGATGCCAGCGGGAGGGATCCTTGGCGAACAGGAGCAGCGCCGCCATGGTCAGCGAAGGCTTTTCTCGTGAGCTGTCAATGAGGTGGTAGGTATGGGCGAGCACGGTCTTTGGATCCCTTGGGTCTTCGATCTTTTCCGCAAGGGCTTCGACGGCACCGAGGTCTAGCTCTTCCAAGCCGGCTTCCACAACGGTCTGCCGCTCATAGAAGACGTGCCTCTTGCTTTCCTTTAAGCTCTGAATCTGCTCCGCCGGAAGCGAAGGGTTCTCCGTGGCGATGCGGTAAAATGCCCGGCCGCCGGCGACCCGATGTACCTCGGGACTGGGACTGACATCGAACTTGAGCAGCAAGAGGTTGCCTAGCTGGGCCCGTTGGCACGAGGGGTTGAATGGAGGGTTCAACAACATCTGCGGGACTTGGATCAGCGCCTGAAGCTCGTCCTGAGAATAGGGAATGCCTGTGACGCCTTTGTCAGGCTCTACGCCGACCAGGAGAATCCCTCCGTCGGCGTTGGCCATGCCCGCGACCAA
>JAHFAP010000030.1:12415-19410 GCA_023250495.1 Deltaproteobacteria bacterium
AGGTAGAGATCGTTAAGGTCCAGCCACTCCTTGACCGTATGGATTTCGCGCATCCCCGTGGACAGGTTCGCCACTTCCAGTCCTTTTTTGTTGAAGACGTTGGCGTCGCAGCCGCCGCCCGTGGCCTGAGTCCGCACCTCTATGCCGAGGTTCCTGCCTGCGGCGCGGACCAGACGCACGAGAGCGGAGTCGTCTGCGACATCCATCCGGTCGTAATCCCGCTCGACCTTCGCCTCAACGCTGGCGCGGAAAGATTGCCCGTCGAACTCCAGCCGGTGGCGCGCGGCCGCCTCTTCGAGGCAGCGGATCATGTGGGCCGTCTGTTGCGCCAGCTTTTCCTCGCTGTGGCTTCTGGCCTCGCCCTTGAGAAGCACGGAATTGGGAACGACATTGACCGCTACGCCGCCCTCTATCAGGCCGATGTTCGCCGTTGTCTCCTCATTGATCCTTCCCAGCCTCATGCGCGAGATCCCCTCGGCCGCTATCTGAATCGCGCTGATTCCTTTCTCGGGACAGACTCCAGCATGCGCCTCCAGGCCGCGAACGTGAAACTCAAAACGATTGGCGGCCGGCGCCTTGGTAAAAAGAAACCCTACGGAGTCGCTGTCCAGCACCAACCCGGTGCGCGCCCGCAGACGAGATACGTCAAGACACTTGGCCCCCAGGAGACCGGCCTCTTCGCAGATGGTGAATACCACATCCAGAGCGGCGCAGGGAAGATTTTTTTCCTTGACCACGCGCAGCACTTCACAGATGATGGCGACGCCGCTCTTGTCGTCCCCGCCGAGCACGGTGCGACCATCGCTCTTCAGGATGCTGCCGTGCAGGACTGGCGCCACACTTTTTCCTGGGGCTACCGTGTCCATGTGGGCGGAAAGCAGAAACGGCCGCGCGCGCGGCGAATTACCGCGCCAATGAGCGATGAGATTGCCGACGTTCCCGCCAACCTTCTCTCCGGCATCGTCGATCCAGACCTCTGCGCCTAACTCCTCCAGTTCTCCCTTCAGCCGCATCGCCACAGCCCGTTCCCTGCGGGAGAGGCTGTCGATCCGGATCAGTTCGACAAGCAGATTCTTTAGTCGCTCCTGATTAATCATGGCGGCGTCGTTGTTCGAGCAAGAAAGCCCGAGCGGTCAGGCCTGACTTTTGATTTGCGCCTTCTTAGCCGAGGCGCGAATGTACTTAATTGTAATCGGAGAAAGATTCCGGTAACCGATCATCACTTCGATGATCGCGAAGGAAGAAGACTTCGGGGCCTCGTCCAAGGCCCGCCGTAACTGTGCCACAGTCTCTACCCGAAAGCCACGGCCACCCCACAACCTAGCCAGCTCGGCGTAGCGCCAGGAGGGAAGGGCGAGCAGATCATGGCGCTTTGCGATGGGCCGGAATATGCCCCATCCGCCGTTGTTTAACAGAACGACGATCGGATTGAGTTTGTAGCGCGGCGCATGGGCGATCTCGACTCCCGTCATTTGGAAGCCCCCGTCTCCGGTAAGAACGAGCGGCTGAAGGTCCGTGCCGATCTGGGCGCCCAAGGCTCCCGGAACAGCAAATCCCATTGAAGCGTAGAATCCTTGCGCCAGGTAGAGACCATCGTCTCCGACTTTGACGTCGATCCCGCCGAACAGGGAATCGCCTGACTCTGCCACAACCATAAATTTCTTGTGCGCCGCGAGAAAGCGGTTGATCTCGCGCAGCACGTCAGCCACACGCACGCGGCGATCTGGATCGGATTGCGGCTTGGCCAAGTTGTCGCTGTAGGTGACTTTTTCCGGATGGGGTTTAAGCTCCGCGCGCACCAAGCCGTGGACAAAATCACGCAGGGTTACGTCCGTGTAGGTGTGGAAGCTCACGTTGACTCGGTTTTCCACGGCCCAGATGGAGCGGTGGCGCAGCGCCTCAGGTGGCTGCCCACCACCCAGTTCAATATCCGTAAGGAGCATTCCCAGGCCGATGATCAGATCTGCCTTCTCGACTCTCTTACGGATCCTGGACGGGCTGATAGCCCCGATATAAACGCCCATGTAGAGAGGGTGATTCATGGGAAAGGCTCCCTTGGCCAGAACCGACGTGCAGCAGGGGACGCCGATTTTCTCAACCAGCTTGACAATTTCTTTCGCGAGCTTGAAGCGGTAGGCTTCGATGCCGACCAACACCAGCGGGTGGTGGGCGCGGTTAAAGCGCTCCGCGGTGTCACGCACGGCCTCATCGAGCTTATGCCGGTCCGACTGGGGGTAGGGCAAGTCGCCATTCCAAGAGACGATCTGTTTTGGCACGGGGATTTCTTGTTCGACCATGTCTCTATGGATTTCGAGATAACCCGGCTGCTGGTTCAGCCAGATCGAGCGGATAACCTCATCAATATCGATTGCCGCGCGCTGGGGGTCATTGATGATTTTGGCTGCGCACGTCACTTCTCGGTAGATGTGGAGTTGGGATTCGATCACTTTGGCCTGATGGTGGATCAGCACTCCGAGCTTACGCTCTTCTTCTCCGGGTCCGCCGCTGATGACAAGGATCGGGACCCGCTCGGAGAATGAGCCCGCCACAGGGTTAACCATGTTGTGGCCGCCAGCGCCGTAGGTCACGCAAATCGCGCCGATTCGGCCGGTGCTCCGGGCGTAACCGTCGGCGGCGAAGCCTACGCCCGGCTCATGAGAGAGGGTGATGATCTTTAGCCCTCTGGGTCGGCCAAACTTGAGAAATAGGTTGATGACCAGATCCCCCGGAATGCCGAAGAGATGGGAAACTCCGATCTTTTTGAGGTAGGCGACAAGGTAGTCTCCCAATTTCATTGTATGTTCCACGGGTGCTAGTCCTGGCCCGGCTCGGTGGCGTCGAGAGCCTTAAGGAGATGATGAAACTCCAGCTCGGCGAATAACTCGCGCAGCCTTGCATTATCGGCCCCTGAATAGTGGAAGTCTTCTAATTGAATCTGGATCGGGACATCCCGTTTCACAGTGGCCAGGTCACGGCTCAAGAAGGCGCTCTCCCTACCATCCAGCAGGGCTTTGCGAATTCGGCTTGCTCCCTTCAGGCCGATCGTTTCCAGCTCGTTCAGGTGATCAAAGAGGTTTTCCAGAGTCTGGTATTTCTGAATCAAGGCTGTGGCTGTTTTCTCGCCGATTCCCCTGACCCCGGGGATATTATCGATGGAGTCGCCCGTAAGGCCCATGACCTCCGTAACTCTTTGGGCCTCTACGCCGAATTTTTCTTTGATTTCTTCGGGACCGATCCATTTTCCTTTTCCCGAGTCCAGAAGTTTGATCCCATTGTTGACGAGCTGCATCAAATCCTTGTCGCCTGAGACGATGATAACTTCGATTCCTTGGCAGGAAAAATTCTCGGCCACAGTGGCAATAATGTCGTCGGCCTCGAAACCCTCCCGCTCCAGCACACGAACACTGAGCGCATGCAGCACTTTTCGGATATAAGGAAACTGGGGAACGAGGTCAGCCGGGGCTTCCGGCCGGTTTCCCTTATAGGCCTGGTAAATTTCGTTGCGGAACGTTTTCCGACCTGCGTCCAAAACCACGGCAAGGTATTCCGGCTGATATTGCTTGAGAAACTTGACGGTCATGTTTGTGAATCCATAAATCGCGTGGGTAGGCAAACCGGAGGAGTTCGTGAGGGGCGGAAGGGCGAAAAAAGCGCGGAATATATAGGAGCTGCCGTCAAGGAGATACAGGGATCGCTTCCCGCTTGGCATAACCGTTTACCGCTGTTGAAGCTAACAGAGCCTCTGTCCCAAGTCCAGGTAGAATTGGTGGCGGTGGACGGACTCGAACCGTCGACTCCGCGGATATGAGCCGCGTGCTCTGACCAGCTGAGCTACACCGCCACAGGAATTGCAAGGCTGAATTCCGCTTTGGGGCTTCAGCCGGGGCGAGATAACACCTTATTATTAGCTGAAAGGGAGGAATGTCAAGGTAGGTTAGTACGCCACCTCTTTCCAGTGGTTTTTTACTGACCTCTGCGTCACCTTCTTTTTCCCCCTGGCGATTTGAAAGAGCACTTTCTCCTGCAGCTCCAAGCAACTCAGTTGATTGCCGTAGACCAGTCCTGTATCCAGGCCGACCTTGTAGGGCAGATGAAACAGAACCTGCTCCTGGGGCGTGTGACCAAACAAAACTGTATACGGAAGAATATGCCGGCTAAGGATAAACTCGTCCCGGATCCAGAGCATCTCCTCTTCGTCCTGCTGGTCGAGGGGTTTGTTCGGGTGAATCCCCGCATGGACACAGAGAAATGGTTTCACTACATAATAGCTCTTCAACTGCCGGAGAAAATTGAGATGGCCCTGAGGAACTAAAGGCAAAATCTCTTGAGGAGAATAGTTTCTTGGAGAGGCTCCGTAGCTTGCCAGCGTCGCACCGCCGCCGTTGTAGAGAAACATCTCCCCGTATTTTCCCGGGAGGCCCAAATAGGATAGAAACATATCCTCGTGATTTCCCTTCAGGAATATCATTTCCTCGCTCCCCATTTGCTGGCGGTGGATGAGGTACGACACCACCTCCTTTGAATTGGGCCCACGATCGACGTAATCACCCAAGAAAACGAGCCGGTCCGGGGCTTCAAGGGAAAGGGCTTCGAGAAGCCGGACAAGCTCGTCCAAACAACCATGAATATCTCCGATCACGTAAGTCTGCATACCCATTCATCGTAAGCTACCGGGCTTTTCGCTGCAAGTCATTCCAGGACGGCCGGACTGAATTGACGTTTTCTAGGGGATTCGCTATCCTGTGACTAACTCATGAAGGTCCGTGATATCTACTCTAGTTATCTGCTGGTAGCCGGGTTGACGTTCTTGCTCCTTGGAATTGGCAACTGGATCGCCGGCGCCGTGCAGATTTCAAAATATCAGAGTTTACTGCACAAGATGGCGCACACAGGTCTGGAAGATAGCTACCGGAGTTTCCAGGAACTGGACCAGCAGAAAAACGAGGAGGTGCTGCGGCGCATAAACGAGGACCGTGAGAGGTACAACACAGCCCGGGTCAAGATCGATTTCTTTTACGTTGTTCTCAGCGGTGGAAGGCTGCTCTTCCTGCTCGGTGCCCTACTCACCTTTCTTGCTCTGATCCGACTAATCCGCCAGGATACTCTAATGAAAATCAGAAGGTTGGCGACGCACCCCTTAAGGGATCAGCGATAGCAGAGATCTTTTGGCGCGGAGAGCGCCGGAAATTATTTTGAGGGCTTGGATTTCTGGTACTTGCGATAATCGTAACCTGTTGCCATCGCCAGCAGAATGTCTTCCATGCCACCGTTCTTTTCCCTCCGGAGGATCAAGAGGCGCTCGAAAAATTCCTTAAAGTCCTTGTAAACTCTTTGATTCTCGTCGCATTTTCGAAGATAAAAGTCTTTGATCCGGGTTACAGTAAATCGCAACGCGGAGAATCGAAGCTCGTTGGGGAACGAGTCCCATTCCGGAAGAGACAGCGGGCGCAGGCTTTCGTAGCCGGTGATTAAAGGCTCGAAGCGGTCGATCCGGTAGCGGCCGTCGAGATAGCAGAAGGCATTGACTGCCGTGGCGAGATCATAGATCAGCTTGCCTCTGCAGGCAGCCTCGAAATCGAGGATTCCGACCAACCTGGATCCCTTGAACTTCACGTTGTCCGGAAAGAGATCGCCGTGAATGATTCCCTTGGGCAGATTGTTGTCCAAGTAGTTTTCCAGATAAGAAACTTCGTCGTCCAACACCCTTACAATATGTTTGAGGTGTAAGGGTAGTTGCCTTCTAACCTCACGATAGATGGAGAGAATCTTTGTGAATCCAAAGCGATTATCGATACCTTTTTTATAACTCCTTCCTATGAGGTGAAGGTCTGCAAGGGTGTGCCCCACAATTTCCAGGTGGGTAGGGGTCAGCTTTTCCAGAGGAAGCTCTACCCCCTCCACATATTTGCTCACCGAGATGTGCTTTCCGTGGAATTCGTGATAGTGGCGTCCCTTCTTGCTTCGAAGCGGCTGCGGACAAGGGCAACCCTGCTTTCTGAGAGTTATAAGGAGTTCTAGCTCCTGTTTAACCTCTAACTCGCTCTTTACCTCGTCAACCTTCAAGAAGAAACGGCCCCGCTTCGTCTCCAAGAGATAGTGGGTGTTAACCGAACCGTTGCGGACGCCGGTAAAAGAGAGGAGATCCCCCAAACCGAACTCATCAGCGACTCGTGCGCAGTCCCTTTTGTTGAGGGCTGTATAGATTGCCATTTTAGGCTTTGCTTGTGTTAAATCCTTGCGCCGTTTGACAGCGTTTGACTCATCACGCGACTCGCTCAATATATTTTAAAAACTTCAGGATGTCAATGAAGATTATAACTGCTGTTTACAAATCAGCTATTTTATGCGAAATCAATTTTAATTTCAGGGACCTATCCTCTGCCTATAAATAAGGCACCATTACCTTCCGTAATTCCTCCAAGTTGTCGATCTGCCGAACCCCTTGAATGTCAGCCCAGGCTTTCACGCCGATGACGGGCTTGTGAAGCTTGAGCGCGATTGATATTTCCGAGCGAGTCCCATGGGATCCAGGCAGGGCTATCACAATATCGCCTGAGGCGGCCACGATAACATTACGAGCGTGTCCTAATCCGGTGGATATCGCCACATCGATGAAGGGGTTCGCCGTTTCCTTATTGTAATCGGGGAGGATACCGATGGTCAGGCCACCCTGCTCTTTTGCACCACTCGCAGCGGCCTCCATGATTCCACCCAGTCCCCCGCAGATTAACACAGCTCCAATTTCCGCGATATAACCGCCTATCTCGACTGCGAGCTTCATCAATTCCGGATCAGGCTCGGAGCTTCCGATAACCGCGATTTGCCGCCTACGGTCTGTAGCTTTCATGCTTATTCCCTCCTGGGCATTTTTTTCTGTCGTAGCAACGTCAATCTGTCAGGTTAACAGCAACGTAAAAATGTCAGGGTGAGATTTCATGGAGTTGGACCGGCTGGGTCGTTTCGGGTCCATACCTGGAGACCTCCCACCTTCCGTT
>JAHFAP010000184.1 GCA_023250495.1 Deltaproteobacteria bacterium
CATCCAGTCGCTGGAGAAATTGCTGGAACTGGAGATCCGTCTGCTGCTCCCCGGCCACGGGCCTGTGATCGACGACCCCTATGGAAAGATCAGGGAATATATCGATCATCGGCTGATGCGGGAGAGGGAGGTGTTGCAGTGTTTGAGCGGCGGCGATCAGACTATTCCTGCCATCACAACCCGGATCTACAGCGAGATTCCTTCCGCGCTCAGCTCTGTGGCCCAGCTCTCCGTCGAGGCGCATCTGCTCAAGCTGATCCGGGAGCGACGAGTGAAGCAGGAAGGGGAGCGTTATCTCCTCGCGGCTGGCGCCTGACGCCCTTGCCGCGCGGTTTCAAACGGCTGCGGCTCGACGCCGGTCTCCAATTCATTCCACAGCTCCTCGGCAATCTCCAGCGAACGGGGCGCGGCGACGCCGTCCAGGAAAAAGACGAAATTCCCTCTGATCTCGAGCAGAAAGCGTTGGCCGCCCGGCGCCGAGGCGATTAGAATCCCGCCGCTGGGCTCGGCCGGCTCCAGTGAGATTCCGTGGCGTCTTTCCAAACTTCTTCTGTAACTGGTGAAAAATTCCATCGCTTCCTTGGGGTTCTCCCAGGCCGTCACCCAGGCCAGAACCATCGCATCTCCCCGCTGAAAGACCAGCAGGCTGTCGCCGGCCCAGCCCGCGGCGGCTTGCGCGGCTTCTTCCTGTGAGAGCCTGCGACTCAAGAGAATTCGAATCAGCAGCTCGCCTAAAGTCTCTTCCATGATTTTGTCGCGGCCCATCTCGCGCAGCAAGCTCCAGGGTGTGATGCGCACGGGCTGCTCTCTCTTGACGTAATAGCTCTCTGGATGAAGGATCTGCTTGGTGGAGACAGGAGGATTGTTGTAAAGGCCGTTGACCCCTTCCCAACCCTTGAGCAAATAGGCCCACATCGCGAACTGGCTTCCCTGGACGTACTGGAAAGCCGTCTTGTGTCGCAGCAGTTCAGGGAGCTGGGCCAGATCCCTGTCGATCTGGGCTCCGAAACGAGGCGCCTCCTTCATCTGCTCGACGAGCTTCTGTCTATTTTCTCCGCCGTCTCCAAACGGCTGAGCCAATCCCGTCAGGACGGCATCCCCCCTCGTCAAAGCGCCGAGCGCCAGCGCCATGTCCTCGGTGTTGCGGCGCTTGAGCTGTTCGGGCCAACGAAAATTCTGCTCTTGCAGGATATGGGTAAGCGCGTAGAGCTGCAGGAGTTGCGATTGTGCCGCGTTTTCCCCTGCCCAAGGAATCGTCAGGAACGCAACGCCAGGCTTCGCGTCTTCTTGAAGAGGGAACACCGTACTGCTGCGCGAGTCGTAGTGGAGACCTTGCTCGAAGAGACGCAGCTCCGCGAGGGCCTTCGGCCAATCCGTTTTCTCTTCGAGGAGTCCGAGCCGGGTAAAGAGCCGCGCCGTCTGTTCCAGCGAATCCCTTCCTTGCTCCTCGATAACGGATTTTTCGACCAGCGCCCGAAGCTCTTCGAAACTCTTGCTTTCCAGAGCTACATCACGCTGGAAAGAGAGCCTTCTGATGCGTGCGACTCGCTGTTTCAGCTCTTCAAAGGAGAGCGCGCGCACAGGCGTAGAGGGTCGAAGATCCGTTCCGGCGCAGCCCCACAGCAGCAAAAGAAAGCCCAGCAGCTCTCGCCGCGGCAAAAAACGTCTCCACCTCCTCATCTACTTCTCCATGACCACCACGGGGAAGCCATGACGCGCGAGCTGCCGGGCCTGCGCCTCGGCGTCGCTGCGATTGGAGAACGTCCCGGCCTGTACGCGGTAGTAGGTGCTGTCGTTGTTGTAAAAGGGAACGATCGCTATCTGAGACGGTTGAGCGAAGCTTTTGCCCAATTGGTCCCTGAGCTTCATGGCATGCTCGATGTCCGCGAAGGAGCCGACCTGCACGGTATAGTCCAATCGGTCGCGGATCTTCTCGATTCTGTATGGGCCGCTGTCGAGCACTTCAATGCGCACCGGAATTGTCCCCGGGCCAATCATGCCCAGGGTTTGGGCCGCGGCGTAGGAGAGATCGAGGATTCTCCCTTTGGCAAAGGGGCCGCGGTCATTGATGGTGACCTCGGTTGATCTGCCATTATCCAAGTTGGTGACCATGACCCGCGCGCCCAAGGGCAACGTTTGATGAGCGGCCGTGACCTCATGTTGATCGTAGATCGCGCCGCTTGCTGTGGCCCGCCCATGAAATCCCGGTCCGTACCACGAAGCGATCCCGGTCTGGGTCGCGCGACCTTCTGATGGGGCGGGGGGCGAGACTGTGACCCTCGTCGGAGGCAATGAACAGGCAATGAGGGAGATGAGGAGAGTAAGCGGGAATACTTTATAGCCGATGCTCCTCAGCCGTGAATGGAAAAGTGTCAACATCATCGGTATTCCCAGGGCCGTTAGAAGAGGGAATTATACATCAATGAGGCGTGACACGAAAGTCTTCCCCAGAAAACGGAACTTGGGGTAGATGAGCAGACCCCTTTTTTCTTTAGGTTCTATGGCTCGGGTTCGGCAACGATCCCATCTACATGCGGATTTTCCCCCTCAAGCGGTTTCTCGGCCGTTGCCCTTTCGCTTCTTCGCTCCATACGGCGGGCGGCCTTCTTCTGCTGCTTCTCCCGCCTGGCTAATTCTTTCTGGCGTTTCTTAAAGGTGTCATTTCCCATATGATCTCCCTTTAGCTGTTAGTTGCCTTGACGGCCTTATAGGTGGCAATTCTCTGTGGGTGGCGGAGCTTTCTCAGCGCCGTGGCTTCGATTTGACGAATTCTTTCACGCGTGACTCCAAAAACCCTGCCTGTCTCCTCCAGCGTATAATCCGATTTCTCTCTGATCCCAAATCGCATGCGGATGATCTTTTCCTCCCTGGGGGTAAGAGTCGTTAGAATCCTTCGCGTCTCCTCTTGGAGGTTGAGATCCATAACTGCTTTCTCAGGGTCAGGAGAGTGCTCATCCCTAACTAAGTCTCCCAGGCAGATCTCCTCCCCATCTCCTATGGGCGCTTCAAGAGAAACCGGCTCTTTTACCAGGTTGAGGATTATCTGGACCTTTTCGACCGGTATTGCCATTCGAGCGGCAATCTCATCCAGAGCGGGCCTGTGGTCAAGTTGGCGGCTGAGGTAATGCACAGTTTGGGTGAATTTCTTTACGAGTTCGACCATGTGGACCGGAATGCGGATAGTGCGAGAGTGATCTGAAAGGGATCGGGTGATGGCCTGGCGTATCCACCAGGTTGCGTATGTCGAAAACCTGAATCCCAGCCGGTAGTTGAATTTTCCCACGGCCCTCATAAGGCCGATATTGCCCTCCTGGATCAGATCGAGAAGCTGGAGTCCTCGACCGCAGTACTTTTTCGCAATGGCTACAACCAGACGGAGATTGGCCTCGACAAAGTGATTCTTCGCCGCGGCGACCTGGGCCTTTTTGCCAAGGATGGCCTCAACCCTCCGCCCAATTTCTTGGGCAGCCATTCCCATCTCTTTCTCGATGATTCGAATCGCCGCCCGTTCTCTTCTTCCCCGGACTTTCCGCTCCAGTGCTTTGAGCCTCTCGTAGGTCTGTTTATGGCCTTCAACGATCATTTCAATCTGCCCGTGGTTAAGTCGGAGGCCCTTGATGGCAGCAGCGATTTTTTCCCTGTGCCGGCTGACTCTCTTATTGAGCTGCTTCCGACGCTCTTCAGTCATTCGCTTGTCTAGCTGCCCGGTCGTGCGGTCGTAGCTCCAGGCGAGCCGCTGGAGCTTTCTCATTTGTGTGCGGAAACGAGCTTTGAGGATTCTTTCCTCAACCACGAGTTTCGCGGGCGCGTCGGCCGGCGATGTCTCTTCCGGATCATCCACAACATCGCGCACGTTTACCAGGCCGGCAGCGACCTTCTTGGCCAGATCGAGCGCTAAATGAAGCGCGAGAGGCGAAGATAGAACGTCTGTGGTGATCTCCGCCTCGCCCTCTTCGATCTTCTGAGCGAGTTTAACCTCTTCTTCGCGGCTCAGGAGAGGGACGGAGCCTAGGTCACGGAGATAAAGAAAAACCGGATTTTCTGCCCTCTCTAGCGTGTCCTTCTCGAAGTCAGTGTGCGTCCCTTCCTCATCCGGCACTTCCTCTGTTTGGCTTTTCGGGATGAGCAGTTGTTCAGGCGCCCATCCGCCCTCGTGAAGCCGCTCCCGCAACTCGGTATCCGGAGAATCCTCCACCTCATCCAGGAAAAGGCCGGCACTCTCCGGATCAATGCGATTATTGTGAGCCATCTCTAAGCTGCGCGGGACAATCCTTTGATTGGACTATTTAGAGGGTCGAGCTAGGCTTACTTGAAGAATTTCAGGTAACCTTGGAGGGAACCCTATGCCTTGGATGACTTTAATCACCGTAGACTCATTACCTCGAACTGTCAACTTAAATCTTTACTCGATCAGGCAGCCGTAGTAGATTACCAACAAGGAGACGCCAGCATGTACGAGGTAGACAAGCGATTGTTTGTGGGCATAAAGATCTCGGCGAAGCTGCAGAGGGAATTGGACAACTGTGCCCGCGGGACCGAGCGCTACTTCAAAGAGGACAAGCCCGAGTCGCTCCAGATCGTAACCCTGGGGGGAGACCAGCTGATTGGAAGGTTCCTGCGAGACGGGGTTCCTGTTAGTGACATCGACAATGTCAGCCGCAACGTCCGTAGCGTAGTGGCACTTATCGCATCAGGCTACCGCATAGCGGAGGATTCCATTCAAATCTACGCCGACTGCACGGTTCGACATGTCAGTTAAAGGAAGCGAAACCGCATTAGTCAGGTAGAGTGGCATACGTAACTCGACCTTCACCCAATCATCGAGAAGACCGTTTACCCAAAAAGGGGATTGTGATAGTTTAACTTACGAGAGGTTTTGGCTTTTATGTCTGGCCATTCGAAGTGGAGTTCCATCAAGCACAAAAAGGCGGCCAAGGACGCCAAGAAGGGGAAGTTGTTTACCAAGTTCATCAAAGAGATTACCGTTGCCGCAAGGATGGGTGGGGGAGATATCAATGCCAACCCGCGGCTGCGCACCGCGGTGCTGACGGCCAAGGCCAACAGTATGCCCAACGACAACATCGAGCGGGCGATCAAGAAAGGCACCGGCGAGCTTGAGGGCGTCCACTACGAAGAGGTCCAATATGAGGGATACGGGCCCGGCGGCGCCGCCATCATGGTCCAGATCCTCACGGACAACAAGAACCGCACGGTTCAGGAGATCCGCCGCCTCTTCACCAAATATGGCGGGAATCTGGGCGAGAACGGTTGCGTCGCCTGGATGTTCGACAAGAAGGGTCTCATCACGGTAGATAAGTCCCAGATCGACGAGGAGCGCCTGTTCGGCTTGGCGCTGGAGGCCGGCGCCGAGGATGTGCAAGAGGACGACGGCCTGTTTGAGATCATCACCCAGCCCGAAGATTTCGACAAGGTAAGGGACGCGCTGGAGCGAGAGAAGGTAGCCACGGTGACCGCGCAGATCACCATGATCCCCAAGAACACGGTGACCGTAGATGATAGACACGCGGAGCAAATTTTGAAGCTCACCGAAGAGCTTGAGGAGCATGATGACGTGCAGAGCGTCGCGGCCAACTTTAACCTTCCCACTGAGTTCTTGGACAAGGCCAGCTGATGGGAATCCGGCTGGACCAGAGCCGCAGCGTGGATCTATCTCAGGGGCGCGAGCGAATTATGGGAATCGATCCCGGCACGGTTGCGACTGGATGGGGAGTGGTTGAGATGGTTGGCAGCTCGCTTCTCCATCTGGACCACGGGACTATCGGCTCGTCGTCAGGGCTGGGGCAGGGTGGTAAGTTGAAGCGCATCTATCACGGCCTTCAGGAAATCCTGGCGCGCTACGAGCCTCAGGGGGTGAGCTTGGAGAAGGTCTTTTTTGCCCGCAACGCCGGGAGCGCGCTCAAGCTCGGGCAGGCGCGCGGCGTCGCCGTGCTGGCTGCCGCCGAGCGCGGCATCGCCGTTCACGAGTACGCCTCCGCCGAGATTAAGCTGGCCGTGGTCGGCTACGGGCAGGCCAGCAAGGAGCAGGTGCAGAAGATGGTCGCTTCTCTTCTCCATCTTCCCGAACCCATCGCAGCGGATGCGGCCGATGCCTTGGCTGCCGCAATCTGCTATCTCCATCAACGCGCCTTTCATGCCCGGGTCAAGGGAGCGATTCCAAGAGATTTACAAGCAGCGCGCCGGTAAAATGGCCTTCAGAACGCTTTGTGGATCAGCCGGGAGCCGTGTGACCGCGTCACCAACCGCCAGCGGCCCGGCGAGTGGCAAGCAAACGGATGATTGGCAAGATCAGCGGGACCCTCGCGCATAAAGCCCCGGGTGAGATCACCGTTGACGTGGGGGGAGTGGGATATCACATCTTCATTCCCCTGAGCGTCTTTTACCGCCTACCGGAGATTGGGGGAAAGGTGAGCCTCCACACCCACACCCACCTGAGAGAGGACGCGCTTCAGCTTTTCGGCTTCCTTGAGCCGGCGGAAAAGCAGGTCTTCCTGCTCCTAAACAGCGTCACGGGAATCGGCCCGAAGTTGGCCATCAATATCCTTTCGGGGATTCCTGCCGAGGATCTGGCGAGAGCGCTGA
>JAHFAP010000185.1 GCA_023250495.1 Deltaproteobacteria bacterium
GTATTATTTGCAGAAATATTTTAGGTATTGAAGAGAAAAGATTTGGATCGCAGGAGGCATTATGGATCACGGACCCACGGCAAAATTCGAGGCGCCGACCGACGAGAAGACCAAGGCCGGATACGGCAAGTTCCTCCGTCCGAAGACGCCATACGACATTTTCATGGAGGAGCAGGAGATTCCCATCTACCGCGAGATCGGCGTGAGGAGAGTGCAGGATCTTCCCATGAGGCCGTGGAAGAAAATGGGCGGCGACGGGACTTTCATCCAGCTTCTCGGGACCGAGGGGCTTTGGGGCTGCTACGTCGTCGAAGTTCCCGGCGCGGGCGCGCTGAACCAGGAGAAGCACCTCTACGAAGAGGTCTATCTGGTCGTGGAGGGGCGCGGCTCGACCGAGGTCTGGACCGAAGGAAACGGCAAGAAGCTCACCTTCGAATGGCAAAGGGGCTCGCTGTTCTCGATTCCGATCAACGCCTCGCACCGCATCGTGAACGCGACCCGAAGCCCGGCGCTGCTGCTCGCCGGGACCACCGCGCCCAACGTGATGAACATCTTTTCCAGCCGGGATTTCATCTTCAACTGCCCCTACGATTTCAAAGAGCGCTACGAGCTGAGAGACGATTTCTACAAGCCGAACGAAGAGATCTCGCCCGATCCGCTGCGCGGCCTCGCGATGCGCCAGACCAACATCATCCCGGACATCATCAACTGCGAATTGCCGCTCGACAACCGCCGCTCGCCCGGCTACCGGCGCATCGAGCCGCACATGACGGGAAATAATTTTTATCTCTGGATCGGCCAGCACCAGAACGGCCGCTACTCCAAGGCGCATGCCCACGGCTCAGCCGCGGTGCTGATCTGCCTCACGGGAAAGGGCTATACCTACACCTGGCCCGCCAACCTGGGCCAGACTCCCTGGAAAGACGGCAAGGGCGAATTCGTCAAGCGGCAGGACTACGAGCCGGTCGGAATGGTGAGCGCCGCGCCGATGGGCGGCAATTGGTTTCACGCCCACTTCGGGACGAGTAAAGAGCCGCTGCGTCTGACGGCGTGGTTCGGACCGAACGCGCCGGGGCGCGAGCGCGGCCGGCCCGGGGACCATCACATCGACTACGGCGCCATCGATATCAAGGACGGCGGCACGGCGCTGCCCTATTACGACGAAGATCCCTACCTCAGGAAGGAATACGAGGAGACGCTGAAGAAAGAGGGCATTGTCTCCAGAATGGAAGAGTCGCTCTACCGCAAGCCGTGATCTCCCGCTCCTTGAGGCCAAGGCAGCAGACGGCAGTCGGCAGTAAGCAGCAAAAGAGTGTCCGGGTTTTATCCTGCCAACTGCATACTGCCTGCTGGCAGCTCGCTCTTGACCCAAGTGTGCCGTTGCTTTTTCTCCGCGAGGAATAATGCAGGCTAGTTTTACCAACGCCGGCCGACACATCGTCGAAGAAGACGAAATCAAGCTCACCAGCGTCGGCGTCGATATCGGCTCGTCGACCTCCCATCTCGTCTTCTCGCGCCTGGAGATGAAGCAGGAAGGCACGCGCTACGTGGTTACGCGGCGCGAGATCCTGAACGAGTCCGAGATTCTCCTGACTCCCTATCTTGACGATTTGACCATCGACGTTCAGGCACTGGGAAAGTTCATCAACCGGCAGTACGAGCGCGCCGGACTGAAGCGCGAAGATGTGGATACCGGTGCTCTGATTCTGACGGGTGTCGCGGTCAGGCGGCGCAACGCCCGTGCCATCGGCGAGCTGTTCGCGCATGAGGCTGGCCGCTTCGTCGCGGTCAGCGCCGGCGACAGCCTGGAAAGCACGATGGCGGCCCACGGCTCGGGAGCGGTAGCCGAGTCGGCGCGTTCGGGCAAAGTCTGCATGAACATCGATGTCGGAGGAGGGACGAGCAAGATCGCCGTCTGCGCCGACGGCAGGGTGCGAGAGGTGACCGCGATCGATGTCGGCGCGCGGCTGCTGGTGTTAGACGAAAACGGCGCCGTCACGCGGTTGGAAGACGCGGGACGTTATTTCGGCGCGGCCGCGGGATTGAAACCGGCCGTGGGTCAGAAGGTCGAGCGCTCCAAGCTGCAATCGATCGCTTCGTTGATGGCCGACCGGCTGTTTGAGGTCGTGAGTCTGCAATCTCTATCCGCGGAGACGCGAAGGGTTCTGCGCCTACCGCCTCTGACCTATCGGGGCAAAATCGACGCGGTCACCTTTTCCGGCGGCGTCTCCGAGTTTATCTACGATCAACATCCCGGCGACTTCGGCGATCTGGGGTCGCTCCTGGCAAAGGAAATCAAGCAGAGGGTCGAGCGGTTGAGAGTTCCGATATTGGAGCCGGCCGCAAGAATCCGCGCCACGGTCATCGGCGCGTCGCAGTATACGATCCAACTAAGCGGCAGCACGATTTTTATCGATCCGCTCGACGCGGTGCCGGTGCGCAACGTTCCGGTGGTGGCGCCTGAGTTCCCGCTTGAGGCCGAGGAGATCGACGTGTCTGGCGTGCGCGACGCGATCCAGAGCGCGCTCACGCGCCTGGATCTGGCCAGGGCCGAGCAGCCGGTGGCGATCGCCTTTCACTGGGAAGGCTCGGCAACCTTCGCGCGCCTGCAGTCGTTCTGTTCCGGGGTTAGAGACGGTCTGGGAAAAATCCTCGCCAAAGGCTTTCCCCTAATGCTCGTGAGCGACGGCGACATCGGCGGCATCCTCGGCCTTCACTTCAAAGAGGAGATGGGCTTTGCCAACCCGGTCATCTCCATCGACGGCATAGCGCTCAACGAGTTCGACTACATCGACATCGGCGCTCTGATTCCTTCCTCCGGCGCCGTTCCGGTCGTCATTAAGTCGCTCATCTTTCCCGCCTCCGCGCAGCCGCCTGCAAGCTGAAGAGATGATAATGAATCGATTCTCACTACGCTGTTCGGGGCTTCCGTGAATAAAAAAGTGAGAACGGCTATGAGAAAGGCCGGGTCGTTATTAGCCGCGTTATTGTTTGTAGGTTGTGCCGCAGCAGTAGCTGTCCCGCTTCCTCCGAACGTCCACATTGTGCCGCCGCCTCCGGCTGTGCCTCAGCACTTGGCCGCTTTCTCCGGCAAGTGGGTCGGCGCATGGGTGACTTCCACTCTGGTTGCGGGCCACGTTCAGAGTAGGGACCACATCCTGATCGTAGAAGAGATAGGGGGCCCCGGCGTGGCCGTAGTTTTCGCCCTCGGCTCCGGATTGGGTTTAGGTATACCAGATCCGAAGCCGGTCTGGTTTCGAATGAACGGGCGGTTTGTGGATGGCGAGCTCAAGCTATTCTTTCCCGCCATTGGTTCCATCAAGACTTATCGGATGCTTCCCGATGGAACGCTCGATGCCACGCAGGAGCAAGGGGATCGCATCGAGCGGGCGCATATGGTCCGAGCGAAGGATTAAGGTGCGGGCTAAGATGGTGCCGGAGGAGGGAATCGAACCCTCACGGGGGCAAGCCCCACTGGATTTTGAGTCCAGCGCGTCTACCGTTCCACCACTCCGGCGTGCTTTTGAAATCAATAACTTATCCACTCCCTCACGTCAAGCCGCACAATCTTCGAGGTCTCATGGACAAGTTTCAGTAAAAATGAGATAATTTATAATCTGCCTGCGCGGGGCAGAGAATATGCCTCAGCTTAGAAAAGATCCTGTGGTGGGACGGTGGGTCATCATCTCTACCGAAAGGGCCAAAAGACCTACCCATTATGAGCATCGAAAATACGAGCCAAGAAACGGTCCCTGTCCGTTCTGTAAAGGGAACGAAGAGATGACCCCGCCGGAGATCATGGCTTACCGGCCGGGCGAATCGAGCCGCCAAAGCCCGGGCTGGACGCTGAGAGTCGTCCCCAACAAATTTCCTGCCCTGATGATAGAAGGAGATATAGATCGGCGAGGCGAAGGCGTCTATGATCTGATGAACGGCGTGGGGGCTCATGAAGTTATCATCGAAACTCCCGATCATGAATTGAACATGGGTGTTCTGAGTGAAAAACAGTTTGAAGAGGTTCTATGGGCCTATAGAGACCGGATCTTGGATTTGAGGAAGGACAAGCGGTTTCGGTATGTGCTGATCTTCAAAAATCAGGGGTCTGAGGCCGGCGCGACCATGGAACATACCCATTCTCAACTCATTGCCCTGCCTATTGTTCCGCGCACTGTTACCGACGAGTTGGTCGGCGCCCAAGAATATTACAAATACAAGGAGCGCTGCATTTACTGCGACATCGTGCGACAGGAAATCGAGGACAAGGTTAGAGTTGTAAGTGAAAACGATAATTTCGTGGTGATCTGCCCCTTCGCCTCGCGTTTTCCCTTTGAGGCCTGGATTCTTCCGAAAAAGCATTCCTCTTATTTTGAACATGCCTCAAAGCAGGAGTATGTCGATCTTTCCCGCTCCTTGAAGGAGACCCTGGTACGACTCAACAGATCCTTGAACAATCCGCCCTTCAATTACATTATTCATTCCCTGCCCTTTGAGGAAATGGACAACGGTCATTATCACTGGCATATCGAGCTCATGCCCAAGCTAACCCAGGTGGCAGGCTTCGAGTGGGGCACAGGATTCTACATCAACCCTGTAACGCCCGAGGAGGCGACCCGCTCTTTGCTGGAGATCGCAATATAACATCTTCCTACCTTTCCTCCCGGGTCACGGTTGCATAAGTAGCAGCATGAAGGTCCTCATGATCTCTTCGGAGGTGTTCCCTTTGGCTCGGACGGGCGGGCTGGGGGATGTTGTCGGTGCCCTCTCTCGCATCTTGGTTCGGCTTGGAACAGAGGTCACCGTCGTCCTGCCTGCCTACCAGACCATTTTAGAAAGCCAAGCCCATTTAGAAGAGATCCCAATGGCAATAGAAGTTCCCATGGCGGGCCGCAGCACCCGGGGAATGATCTTCAGAACGTCGATTGGTGGGGAGGTCCCGGTCTACCTGGTCCGGGCTGACCGTTACTTTCTGCGAAAAGAGCTTTATGGGACGTCTCAGGGAGATTACCCGGATAATGCAGAGAGATTTGTGTTTTTCTCCAAGGCCGTACTCCACGTGGCGCAAAGAACGGGCCCTTGGGACGTGATTCACTGCCATGACTGGGAAACCGCCCTGACCCCAGTCCTTAAGAAAACTCGGCCCGATCTGTGGCCTGAGATCCATAGCTTCAGGACTCTGCTCACCCTCCACAACCTGGCCTATCAGGGAAACTTCCCATTCTCTTCCTGGCCATTATTGAATCTCGACACGCAATACCTTACTCCCCGCCACTTGGAGTTCTACGGCAACGTCAATTGGCTTAAAGGAGGGATCCTCTTCGCCGATGCCATAACTACGGTGAGTAAAAAATATGCCCTGGAGATAATGACGCCGGAGTACGGTTGCGGGCTCGAGGGGGTGATCCGCGATAGAGAAAAGGACCTGTACGGAATCCTAAACGGCGTCGACTATCTCGAATGGAACCCAAAGATTGATCCCCACATAAAGAAAAACTATGAGGCTGCAGATCTGCGAGGCAAAGAAAGTTGCAAGAAGGATCTGCAGGAAATATATAGCCTTCCCCCAGACGCCACAGTCCCTCTAATTGGGATCGTCTCGCGTCTCGCCCATCAAAAAGGGCTGGATATCCTGGCTGACGCCATAGAGGAGCTAATGAGGCTGGATCTGCAACTCGTTGTGCTCGGGACAGGCGAGCAGAGATACCATGAGCTCTTAGCTTCGCTCGCTGCCAGATATCCGCAAAAGATTGGACTCAAGATCGGCTTCGACAATGCTTTGGCCCACAAGGTCGAGGCGGGGTGTGACCTTTTTCTCATGCCTTCGAAATACGAGCCTTGTGGGCTGAATCAAATTTACAGTCTGGCATACGGCACGATACCTATTGTGCGTGCCACTGGTGGTCTCGACGACACCATCGAAGATTACAATCCCTCGACAGGAGCGGGAAACGGCTTTAAGTTCGCCGACTATTCCGGCGCTGCCTTGCTCGCGGCTGTGAAGAGAGCGCTTTCGGTCTATTTCCGGAAGAAGGCTTTGCATCAACTCATCGCCAATGCCATGGCCTGCGATTTTTCGTGGGAAAAGTCTGCCGCCGAATATCTCGCCCTCTATCGGAAGCTCGTTGAGACACCGGTCGGCTAGGTTAGATGAGTTTCACGTGCGCTGGAATTAGAGCGCAATGGTTCTAGGTTCTTCCCTAGCGATCACCACGATCCCGCTGTCGCTCACGAAGTAACGCTTCCGGTCCTCATCAGCGGCGCAGCCGATCTTGGTTTCCGGTGGGATGTAAACGTTCTTATCGATGATGGCCCGCCGGATCTGGCACCGCCTTCCAATCTCCACGCGATTCATGATGATCGTGTCCTCGATCAGGCAGAAGCTGTGGATTCGGACGTTACGCCCGATGACCGAGTCCCGGACGAGGCTGCCGCTGATAATAGATCCCTCAGACACGACCGAGTTGAGGGCCATACCCCGCCGTCCCTCTTCGTCAAAGACGAACTTTGCCGGAGCGTCACTGTACGCCACTGTCCGAATAGGCCAGCTGCGATTATAGAGGTTAAGGGAAGGATCCACGGTTTTGACGTCCATAT
>JAHFAP010000007.1 GCA_023250495.1 Deltaproteobacteria bacterium
CCGGGACCGCGGGCTGCTCTACCTCAAGCTTGAATGTTTTCCGCAAGCGATGGATGACCTGGAGAAATATCTTAGGCTTGCGCCGGACGCGGAAGACGCCGACGAGGTGCGGGAGCAGGTCGTTGTCCTCAAGAAAGCCGCGCGGATTCACTGAGAAACGTTGGGCCAGTTACTCGGTCCGGCTGCCGGACATGAAGGACGAGGCGAACGAGGTGGTCAGAACAAACTCTTTCACGTGATTGGCCGCGGGCTTCCACGGACGAATGTTCCAGAGTCGCAGACCTTTTAGGTGCTCTACGGTCGCGACCCAGAACCGTGCGCGGTCCCGGCGGGAGTAAACGGCGCGGTCGGTGAAGTATCGAACTTCGCGTGGTAGGGTCTATGCCGTCCAGTCGTTGACCGTTAGGCCGTCGATTTTTTGAAAATGGAATGCTTTCTCATCAAATCGCTGAAAGCGTTGGTGTCTAGCAGAAATATCATCGTCGATCGCCGGCTTCTTCTGCTCCAAACAAACTCTGCATGCGAACAGGCAATCTGCCTTGCTCAATCACCTGCTCCAATTCATCCACATCTTCTGGACTGAGGCGCGGCAGGTCCCGCATCGCTTTAAGGATCGCCACTGGCGAGCCCGCTTGGAATTCTAGGCGCAAAGGCTCAATCGAGACGCTAACCGGTTGCCCTTCGGAATATGGGAGAGGCTCTTCCAGCTCAATAATTTTTCCTTTAGCGACACCCTTATACGTCATCGTCGCCCTCCTTAAGATTTTTGGAATCTATTACACCCAACGCACCAGCTTATTATCATACTATCTGATGCTCTAGTCTACAGTCACGGCTGAATAAAATCTCTGAGAGAAAAGAAACTGTGAGAAACTTATTCCGTGCGGTCGGCGGCCCTGAAGGACGAGGCAAAAGAGGTGGTAAGAAAGAAGTCTTTGGCGAGATTGGCGCCGAGCTTCCACGGGCGGATGTTCCACAGCCGCATGCCTCTGAGATGCTCCACGGTCTTGGCCCAGAATTGCTGGAGATCTTGGCGGGAATAGACGGCGCGATTGCTAAAGACGTCGAACTTGGCGTGCGCCAGGCGAAATTTCGATGGGAGAACATGCTTCAAGCGCGCGTAAGCCTCCTGCCATTCGTGGATTCCACTTCCGCAGGGAGGGAAGAAGCCGGCGATCTCCGTGGGTGTTGCTCTTTTGCGGTGGCTAGATTAGTATTTCTGCATGGACTCGGATGTTGATCTTCCAGAACTGCTGGTCCGTACCCCACAGGGAGTCTGGCGTATTGCGGGCACCCGCGCCTCTCTGGAGAGCGTGATCTATTCTTTTTTAGATGGCGCAACTCCAGAAGAGATTTGCCAAGACTTCTCCTCTCTATCTCTTGCTCAAGTCTATGGGGTGATCGCGTACTACCTGAAGCACCGGGAGAAAGTCGATGCTTATCTTAAGACGCAGCAACAGGCCGCCGAAAAGCTCCAGCAGGAATTGAGAGTCCGCCATCGGGATTTCCTTAGAGATCTCCGCGAACGTCTACTCGCTCACCGCCAATCGCCACCACCCGCGTGAGTGCCGTCAGCCCCGAACCGACATTAATCAGCCCAAGCGAGCATCCCTGACGAGCATTAGATCGCGCCGAGAAGCTGTTCGTGCCATCCATCAGCAACTCACCTTGAGTGGAGTTACAGACCCGACACCAGCATGCCTGTGACGGTAGCTATATCCAGCCCAGGTTCGCACACGGCTTGAGTATTTTTGTCGGATCGGGGTCAAGTACCTTTTTGACGAGGACTTCAACGGCAGAATTGTCCGTGGAGTGCGCCGCCGGGCATCCACCCGCTTACAATTAGGGTTGCGAACATTAGCGCTGATCTCTTCGTAACCTTTCTCCTTTCCGAGAGTTTTGACTCTAATGAAAGGAGATTCCTTTTTTGCGTCGGCTTTGTAAGCGCGTTGTCACCCTGATATATTGCTCCACAAGGAAGGAGATAGAGAGCATGAGTAAACCGGCAAAGAGAACAAATGGCGGGTATATCGAGGCAGGGTATCAGGATAAAGTGATTTTTACGCCAGAGAAAAAAGGCAGACGAGGCGCTCCAGCTTTAGCTGCGTGGAAGAGGAGTCAAGGCCTTTGGACCGGGCATCCTGTCTTTCAGGGAATGACCGTTAAGGAGGTCATAGAGTATCTCAGAGGCGGGGACTGTGACGTATAAGATGAGCCTGGATTCAAGCATTATCATCTTGGCCCGCTTTGCTTTTCGAGTCGGGGGCAGATCCTTGGATCTAAACATCAAAGCTTAATACGACA
>JAHFAP010000186.1 GCA_023250495.1 Deltaproteobacteria bacterium
TCGCGCGCCATTCGCTTGTATCGCTCGCCGCAAACTTCACAGCTTTCCAGGTGGGAGCGCTGCTCGTCCGTGCCGTCGCCTTCGCGCAACATAAAGAGCGCTTCGTCTTTCAGACATCGAGTCATGAGCGACCTCTTAAGGTTTTCCGCAGCTGGCACACCGCGCGGAAAAGATGGCGCTTCACGCTGCCGCTGCTGAGCCCCAAAACTTTCGCGACCTCTTCTGTGGACCATCCTTCCACATGTCGCAGGGCAAACACCTCCTGCTGGCGCGGGGATAGCTCGCCGAAGGAGCGCCAGATGCGGGCAAGTTCTTCTCGTCCCAGGAGCTCTTGCTCGGGTGTCCGATCACGGCTCTGGTGCTCCATCTCGCGATAGGCACCATTGGAAGAGCGCCACCATTTCCACCAAGCCGAGCGCCGCCGGTCGTGACAGGCATTGACGGTTACCCGCGTGAGCCAAGGTCCCCAGTCCTCGGGTCTGCTTTGAGTTTGGTATTGCCGAAACATCTTGAGGAAAACCTCCTGCTCAACCTCCTCCGCTTCAAAAGAGTCCCTTAGAAGAAGGCGGCAGAGACGCGTGACTCTCGGATAATGCGCCTTGTAGAGTTCTTCATAGGCTATCCCGTCATCCACAGTCACCGACCTCAATTGTACTGACGAATCAGAAGCCATTTTGGTTGACAGCCAGGCGAGGGTTTGATGGCAGGGGTGAAAATTAGCAATCTAACGGCCCCTTAGGGCCGGGGAATTGCTGAGAATGGGTTCAGAGAAGCCTATTTCTCGAAGAATAGCGGACCTGTTGCCTCAAGGAAGAAAGGCCAAACAGCTATGAGGGGCCGGGTAGGGAGCGGTTATTTCGTTACAGGCTCTGTCCCGATCCATTTCCCGATGTCGACCACGATCCCTTCGGGGCCCTTGAATTTAGCCTCATAGTGCGCCGAGCTGCCCAGCTCGATCGTGGCTATCTTGCTGGCGCCGGCGGCCTCGAGACGGCGCGATGCCTCCTCGTCGTTTTCAACCGAGAAGCCGATGTGGTCGATCCCTTGATGCTCCTTTTCTCCGTTGGGGCCGGTCCCCCGCAGGGGGAGCACGGTGATGTTGATCGAGCCGTCGGAAAGATCGATGGCCCGGTTCTTTCGCCTCTGAGTAATGCTCATCCCCAGGGCGCCGACAAAAAAGTTCGCCATCGCCTCGACGTCAGCCGCGCGGTACGCAATGTGTCGAATTTTACCCACGAGAGCACCTCCTTGTTGCGATGGATTGTAGGGAGACTTGCGCGCCCTGTCAAGGATAACAGGACCGAGGAAAAAGGTCTACGAGCCGGCCTGGGAGCACCTCTCCGGCCCGATGCAATACAGCCGTCTTACGCGCGCGGGGTTGACGTTCATCGTCTGTTTGCATATTTTCAAGCCGGTTTCGCACAGCCTGTAAAGCCGGGTCAGTTAGTCCGGGGTCGTGAAGGAGGCAAGATGAGCAAGATAAGACGGATCGTTATTCTGCTGTTGGCTTCTTTAACCTTCCTCCCCGCCGTTAAAAGAAGCGCTGTTTCCGCTGACAGGCCGGGCAGACTTGCTCCTCTCCGTATCGCGGTTGTCTCCAGGAGCACGCTGGACATGCCCTTTTTCGTGGCGCGGGAGCGCGGCTTTTTTCGCGAGGAGGGGGTAGGGGCCGAGATCATTCTAATGAAGGCGAACCTGACGGTGCAAGCGATGCTGGGAGGCAGCGTCGACTTCGGCACGGCAACGGGGACGGCGGTCAGCGCCGCCGTAAACGGCGCCGATGTCAGGGTAGTGTTCGCTATGAGCGACAAGCCTTCATTTGACCTGGTTGTCCAACCGAGCATCACGAGCATCCAGCAGCTGCGCGGCAAGAAAATCGGCACCTCCGGGGTCGGAGCGCTTACAGAGATTCTAGCGCGCCAGATCCTGATCGCGAACCAAATTCCTCCGGATCAAGTGACCTTTCTTCCGCTCGGCACGAGCGATGTGACTTATGCGGCTCTAAAAGCGGGCGTGATCGACGCCACCATGGTTCAGATTCCGCAGAACTTTGTTGCTGAGGACGAGGGCTTCCGAAAGCTCGCGTCGGGCGTAGACTTTTACCGAGTCGTCCAAGGCGGGTTGGCAACGACGAAAGCAACCGTCTCGGAGCGGCCCGAGCTCGTGACCAAAGCGATCCGAGCGACAACGCGGGCGCTGCGGCTGATCGCAAACGACAAGAAGTATGCTCTCGAGTTTATGAAGGGCCCCTACCTTGACCTGGGGAAGGAACGCGAGCGTTTCGCCGAACGCGCTTATGCCGCAGCGGTCCAAGGCTACCTGTTGTCCGGCGTTGTAGATGAGAAATTGCAGCGGGAGATGATCGCGGTTGCCGCCCAGCGGATCAAGCCCCAGCAGCCGGTCACGCCCGAGCGGGTTTTCGACTTCAGCTTCGCCCGCAGGGTCAGCGAGGCGCTGCGATAGAAGCGTCTTAGGAAGGAGAGAAGAGATGAAGCGAAGCACCGAAAGGATCCTCACCACGCACGCCGGCAGCCTGCCGCAGCCGGCGGAGCTGAAGGAGATGCTCGCGGCGAGGAATAACGGGCAGCCCTACGACCAGGAGGCGCTCGCTAGGCGCGTGCGCAGCGCGGTCGCGGAGGCCGTGAAGAAACAGCTCGACTGCGGCCTCGACGTGATCAACGACGGCGAATTGGGCAAGCCCAATTTTTCCCGCTACGCCCGCGAGCGGCTCAGCGGCTTTGTCGAGCGCCCCGCCAAGCCGGAGGAGCGCCCTTCGACGATCTTCGGCCGCGACCTGAAGGAATTCCCGGAGTATTTCCAGAAGAGGTTAGCGACGATGCGCGGCGAAAACGTCTGGCGGGTCTTCTGCAACGGTCCGCTCAAGTACATCGGCCACGCCGCCGTGAAGGCGGAGATCGAAACTTTCAAGGCCGCGCTCCAGGGAGTGAAAGTCGAGGAGGCATTCCTCCCCGCGGTCGCGCCGGGCACCCTCGAGCACTGGCTGAAGAATGACTACTACCGCACCGACGAAGAGTACTTGTTTGCGTTGGCCGAGGCGATGAGAGAGGAGTACGACGCCGTCGTGCAGGCCGGCTTCCTGCTGCAAATCGACAATCCCGATCTGCCCGACGCCTGGCAGATCAACGCCGATATGACCGTCGCGGAGTATCGCCAGTACGCCGAGCTGCGCGTTGACGCGCTCAATCATGCACTAAGAGATATCCCGCCGGAGCGTGTCCGCTTCCATACCTGCTGGGGTAGCTATCACGGCCCGCACAAGTACGACATCCCACTGAAGGATATCGTGGATCTGATCCTCAAAGTCCGCGCGAACACCTATTCCATCGAGGCTTCGAACGCGCGCCACGAGCACGAGTGGCGGGTGTGGGAGGAGGTGAAGCTCCCCGAAGGGAAAGTCCTCGTGCCGGGAGTCGTCGGCCACGCGACCGACATCGTCGAGCATCCTCAACTCATTGCCGACCGGCTCGTGAGATATGCGAAGATCGTCGGGCGTGAAAACGTGATGGCCGGGACGGACTGCGGCCTCGGCCCGCGAGTGGGCGATCCCAAGATCGCTTGGGCCAAGTTCGAGGCGATGGCCGAAGGCGCGCGAATCGCCACCAAGCAGCTGTGGGGACGGTAGAAGGCTTCAGCCTGGCTACGGTCGTTGGATGGGACAGCAGGTCGCCGCCGGATTTAAAATTGAAAAGGCCAGCGGCTCTAACCAGCCTGGGCCTCTTTGTTTCTGCTTGCCCTGTCTTGGGATCAATGTATAATCCTCCTAACCCACAACATCGACCGGGTATCTAAACTGCCTCTAGCCGAGGTGTCAAAATGAGAAACCCGAAAAGGCCGCATACTTCGAGTTATAAAAGCCCTAAGATTAGCGTGGCAAAATGCAGGACTTTAATTTCTGCAGCAAAGGAGGCTGCGAAGAAGGCGTATGCGCCATATTCCGGGTTGGCGATAGGAGCGGCCGTACTGGCGGCAAATGGGGATATCTTCACAGGTTGTAATGTTGAGAATGCCTCCTACGGGTTAACAGTCTGTGCGGAGCGGGTCGCTATATTTCGTGCTATATCCGAAGGAGTTCGCGTGTTCACCGCGCTAGGCATCTTTCCTAATGGTTCGTCGTCGGCAATGCCCTGCGGAGCTTGCAGGCAGGTAATCTCTGAATTTGCTCCCCAATGTCTAATAGTGCTCTCTGAAGAGCCGGGGAAATCTCGAATTATTCCCATGTCAAAGTTGCTACCAGAGCCTTTTTCATTGCCGTCGTGTCAATCTTACAATCTCACCAAGATTCGGACGCGAATCTCGAATGCCGCAGGAGGTAAACGATGAATTTGGAGAACCTTTACAAAATTCTTGAAGTCCTTGCCAACGGTGTCGCCCGCGATCCTGTGGTTGCCGGTGCGACATTGGTACTGCTCGCGATAATACTAGCCGTGGTATACCTAGCGATTAAGACCACGCCACTCCCACGGGCCTTATGGGCGCTGCTCGCAACAGGTTTTCTTGCTGTGGTTTTCGCATTAAGTTTTGCTGTGTTAGTCCGTGATGGTGATAGAGATTTGAGACGCAAAACTACCAGTCTCCTTCAATTTCTAAGCCATACACCTGAAGACATACAAAAAGAGGTTACGCGGCTCCTGGTGGATTACAGGAAAGCAGTGAGTAAAGAACTGGACCTCGACCCTGAGCGCGTTAGAGCAAACATATTCGCGCCCGACGAGGGTGGGTTGTTAAAAATTGTACCGCGTTTCGTGTCAAATATGAGTTTGCAAAGGGAGCTTTTGCTTCAGATCGAGCCGGGATATGGATGCACCGGGAGAGCTATCGACCTGAAGCAGTGGCAAGTATGCATCAAGGACGCGGAGAAGGGGTGGGGGGAAGCCACCCTGAAGCAGTCGACAATGGTAGATATCCATCAAGACCTGCGGTGGATTGTGTCCACGCCCGTCGTAGGAGTTAAAGGTCAAGTTTGGGTAGTGCTCAATGTAGATGGCTTGGTAGAAAAAGAGGGAAAGGCACCCACGAGGGAAAGCCTCGAAAAGTTGGCTGACAGTGCCTCAAAGAAGTATGCTGCAGAGCTCGGTAAGATATTGGCAAAAGATAAAGTCGGGCAGCTCTTTGAGTAGAGTTACGTGATTGTTCTGGTCGTGATTGAGAGTTGCGTGTCGGACTTGCCGAAGTTGACTCGGTCGTTAAGCCCTCCAGCGCCGATGGTACTATGCGGTCGCCGTATGGTGGTTCGATCAAGCTCGCCATCCTGAGCCTGCCGAAGGGGAGAGTAGGATGCCGCCGGATTTAAATTGAAAAGGCCCGAGCCTTCAACAAGCCCGGGCCTTTTTGTTGCGCTTGACACTTATCGTATCTCTGGCCTACTTTCGAGACTGTTTTTGCTCAATTCCGGACCTCAACAGGTTAAGATTCGGTTACAATAACCTAGTCACATCTTCGATTCGTTTTACGTTAGCCCGGATTGGGTCTTTCCAGATTAGCGTTTCTATTTATGGTCAAACGGTGCTCTCGAAAGGTAAATTCTGAGACATTGCCAATGGAGAAGGACGCGATGGCGAAAAGTCATTTGTCATGAGCGATCTTGAACACTGAATCTTTTAGTGATGTGGACACCATAGTTTTCCTCTTGGGTGCTGGGGCTTCTCGCCCAGCGGGCATTCCGACGATGCCTGAGTTCACCAAAGAATTCACTCGGGATATCCGCAAGCGAGATACGCGCGACCTGCGCTTAACCCGCCAGCTCCAAGCGATCAAGAACTTCTGGAAATCCGACCGGGCAACTTATAGACGGACTTTTGACCTTGAGGCGCTTTACCAGGTGCTCTACGTTATCAATCGCCCCGGTCTCGCCTCCCATGGTCCCTTTGTTCATATTCCTTCTCATCTCCGGCGGGGCCGAGAGTCTGAGCTTTTGGAATACTTCCTCCGTGGATACATTCAACTCCGATGTCTCTCCGTTAAGCCTGGCTCGGTCAATTATCTCCGTCCTCTGCTTCGTTTCGCTGACGCATGCACGCATCTGACGATTGCATCACTCAACTACGACTGCTGCATCGAAGTCCTCGCCTCTGCCTACGGATATAGGCTCGTTACAGGCTTCGACCACGCGACAGGCAACTGGAATCCTGAGCTTCTCGGCAAGACCGGTTCTCGCGGGGCTTCAGTGATCCGCCTACTCAAGCTGCACGGCTCAGCTACATGGTACGAAATGCAGCCTGGCCAGTACCGAGCCGTAGAACCGCAGGATCCGCGCCAGATCGGCATGGCTTTCGGTACTGCAAGAAGCTTCACGCTTGAAGGTATGCTTTTGTACCCGGGCGTATCAAAGCAAATGGTCTCCGGTCCTTTTCCGGTACTGTTTCAAGCATTTCAAACTGCTCTGCTATCTGCTGACCTGTGTATTGTCATCGGATACCGTTGTGCGGACGTTCACATTAG
>JAHFAP010000187.1 GCA_023250495.1 Deltaproteobacteria bacterium
AAACCCTAGCACTCGGTGATATAAGGCCGTGAAGAAGAGTCTTGATTTGCAACGGCTTTGCTACTCGTTGTCACTCGATGTTTTAGGCTTCGGGGCTTTCGGACGGGGGTTCAATTCCCCTTGCCTCCACCAAATTTTTGCGGAGCAAAAATTTAGAGCATTGGAGCATTCGACATTGGAACAATGGAGAATGTGTACAATGCGGTCCACTGATCCACTGCTCTATTGCTCGCTCGCTCACCTACCGCCCGTCATTTCGCAGCCCGGCGGCTCCAGCGGGCTTTCAATGGCTCGATAGATTAATGATTCTGCAGAACTGGTGGTACACAACGCTGATGGGCATCAAGGAGCCCGTCCAGCCGCCGCTCGCGGGCCATGTCAAAGCCGATGTGCTCATCATAGGCGGTGGCGCCGCCGGACTCGCGGCCGCGCTTCGACTCATGGATCAAGGCACGGACGTGGTTCTCTTGGAGCGCAACATCTGCGGCGGCAGCTCGACGGGCAAGAGCGCCGGTTTTCTCACGCCGGACAGCGAGCTAGACCTGTCACAATTGGTGCGGCGCTTCGGCCCGCAGGGGGCGCGGGATCTTTGGGAAGTGGCTACGACGGGCGTGGAGATCATGACCTCGGTCGTGAAGCAGCACTCCATCCAATGTGATCTCGTCCGCCAAGACAGCCTGTTTGTGAGCAACGGCGCCGCTGGTTGGAAGGCGGTGCAAGAGGAAGCGGAATGCCGCAAGCTGCTGGGTTTTCCGTGCGTCCTCTACAGCGCCGACGAAATCCCGTCCATCTTGGGGTCTCAAAGTTATTCCGGCGCGGTCCGATATGCGGATACGTTCGCGATCAATCCCCTCCTTTACGCCCAGGGCGTCAAACAACTCCTCATGAAAAACGGCGTCCGGATCTATGAGGCCGCCGAGGTAAGAGCCATCGAAGGCCGCACCGCGCGCACACACCTGGGGTCGGTCACCGCGAAGGAGATCATCTTTTGCGCGGACAAGTTGACGCCGGCGCTCACGACGTATAGTTGGAGCGTCTACCACGCGCAGACCTTCCTTGCGGTCAGCGAGCCTCTTGAGGAGACGGACATCAGCGCGATGTTCCCTGAGCAGCCTTTGCAGTGCTGGGACAGCGACCTGATCTACACGTATTACCGCCTCACAGGCGACAGGCGTCTCTTGGTCGGGGGCGGAAGCTTGGCGACGACCTATTCTTCCAACGACGTCACCGCGCCCCGCGTCATCGACCGCATTATCCGTCAGCTTAAAGAAAAATTTCCATGCATCAGACATGTCGAGTTCATTCAATACTGGCCCGGTCGGATCGACATGACCCGCGACTTGCTGCCGACTGTGCTGCGCGACGAGCGCCGTCCGTGGATTCACTACGTGCTGGGTTGCGTCGGGCTGCCATGGGCCAGCTTCTGTGGAGATTTTGCCGCGCGGCATGTCCTGGACGATGTGGGCTGTGACGATCACAAATACTATCGCTACTTCAGCATCGACCGCGGCTTCCTGCTTCCCGTCTGGTTGGAGAAGATCGTCGGCAAGGAACCGGTCTTTGCGGTCAACAACGCGTGGGCCACGTACTACCAGGTTGACACCGCGCGAAAGATCCGCTACCGGGAAAATCGGTTTTGACTAAAGGTTGAGAAAAAAGGAGGTGTCTTATGGCATTCAAGATCAACCATCTTCACATCAAGACTTCCGATCCGCGAAAGACAGCTCAGTTTTTTGTGGAGAATCTGGGAGCGAAAATAGCGACGGAGAATCGCAACGGCGAGCGGGTCACTTTCCGCCTCGATCTGCACGGGCTGAGCTTGAACGTGACCGATTTCGTCGAGGGACAAAAGCTCGGGCAGCACTATGGGATGGAGCACCTGGCCCTGGATACGGATGACATCGCTGGCGAGGTTCAAAGACTCAAGTCCAGCGGCGCGCGCATCCTTGAGGAGCGGCAGCTTCCCGATGGCCGGCATGTCTGCTTCTTCGAGGGGCCGGAAGGCGTCCGCCTCGAGGTCATGGAGATGAAGAAGTGAAAAAAGGGAGAGGCGGATGAAAAGCCTCCTGTTAAAAGGCGGCCGCCTGCTCGATCCCGGCAGCGGTGTTGATGGGTTACTCGATGTCCGGCTCTGCGACGGCGCCGTCGAAGAAATCGGGCCTCATCTCTCTGCCGACGGCGCGACGATTCTCGATGTAAAGGGTCTTCTAGTTGTCCCCGGATTGATCGATGTACATCTGCATCTCATGAATGGCCTGGGCGCTTTCGGCGCTGATCCTGACGTCTTTGGGGTCGGCTCCGGCGTGACCACGGTCGTGGACGCCGGCAGCACTGGCCATAGCCTTTTGCCGGTTTTTCGGCGCCATATTGCCGAGCCCGCGAAGAGCCGCGTGCTGGCCTACGTAAATCTCTCAACGCTGGGCTCGGTGGCAGGCGCCGGATATAGCACGCTCGCCGATCCACGGCTGATCGACGAGGAGCGCATCGAGCAAGTGGTCGAAGCGAATCGCGATATGATCGTCGGCGTCAAAGTAATGGCCACCGGAGCGGCGCTTGGTGCGGAAGGCCTCAAGCCGCTGCGACGAGCCCGGCGACTCGGGGATAATCTCCGGCTACCGCTGCTGGTGCACATCGGTGAGAGCTGGGGAAAGGGCGCGCAACCACCGGCGATCGGCGAGGTTCTGGCTTGCCTTCAGCCGGGAGACATTATTACTCACATGTTCACAGTCCATCCGGGTGGTCTTCTAAATCCCAACGGCAGGCTCTGGCCCGAGGTGTGCGAGGCGCGGGACTCCGGCGTGCTTTTCGACGTGGGGCACGGACTCCATAACCTAAACTTCGACGTAGCCCGCAGAGTGCTCGATCAAGGTCTCAAGCCGGACGGTGTCTCCACCGACGGCCATCGTCTAAACCGGCCAGGACCGGTCTACGATCTTCCAACGACGATGGCGAAGCTCATGGCGCTGGGTTTTTCCCTCTCGCAGGTTGTGGAGATGGCGACGGTCAACGCCGCCCGGCTGCTGCGGCGAAGCGACGAGATGGGTTCCATCCGCGCGGGTCGCCCCGCCGAAATCTCCGTGCTGAGGCTGGAGGAGCGTGCATGGGAAGCTGTCGATTCCCAGAAAGGCACACTGACGGCGCGCCAGGCGCTGACACCGGTGTTCGCCATCCGAAACGGGACCGTCTACGAGCCGTTGTCTAGTGAGCGCTATTTATAGACCCGGAAAATGGGTCAAAAAATAATCTTTGACTTTCTGACTCATGCTTGTTATTGGGCGTTAGACTCAGGATTAAGGAGGTCTATATGTTAAAGCAGGCGTGTCCCGTATGTAAAATCGTCGGAGCTTTGGCGATCATCGGAGCGCTCAATTGGGGCCTCGTCGGTCTTGCCCAAGTGAACCTTGTCGAAGGGATCTTCGGATCGGGCGCCGCGCGCTGGATCTACGGCCTGGTCGGCCTTTCCGGGATAGCGCTGCTGGTGAGTTACTTCTATACCTGCCCGGTCTGCAAAAAAGTATAAGCGGGCTGACAGCTCACTCAGGAAAGGAGGGATGAGAATGTTGACGGCACTGGAGTGCTCATTAAATAGAGAGTTGAAGGGTTCAAGGGTTAAAGGGATCAAGGGTTTTGGCCTTGCAGCCTTTTTTCTCTTCGTGTCCTTTTCCTTCAACGCGCCCGTCTCTGCCCAGGAGCCATTCTACAAGGGCAAGAACGTTCGCATCATCGTCGGCGCTGCGGCTGGGGGAGGCTACGACACTTACTCGAGGACCATCGCCCGGCATATGGGAAAGCACATAGCCGGAAATCCTACTTTCGTCGTGGAAAACATGCCGGGGGCCGGATTCCTCATCTCTGCAAACCACATATATAAGGTGGCCAAGCCCGATGGCCTCACCATCGGCCACTTCATCGGCGGCCTCTTTTTGCAGCAGTTCTTGGGGAAGCCTGGCGTCGAGTTTGAGTCGGTGAAGTTCGGATTTGTAGGAGCCCCGGGTCAGGACAACTACATGCTCGGTATCTCTAAATCACTCGGCATCACCAGCATAGAGCAATGGTTAAGCTCAAAGACTGTTGTCAAGCTGGGTGGCGTAGGCGTGGGCTCGGCGACGGATGATATTCCCAAGATCCTTAAGGAAGCGATCGGTTTGCCTGTCCAGGTCGTTTCCGGCTATTCGGGCACCGCCACTGTGAAGCTTGCGTTTAACAGCGGTGAGGTCCAGGGGGTTTGCAATTCTTGGGAATCCTTCAAAGCAACATGGCGTAACGAGTTGGACTCGGGCAACCTCATTATCCTCTTGCAGCACGTCCCCAAGCCCCATCCCGAACTCGCTAAAGTCCCGCTGGATATAAACTACGCGAAGTCGGAGGAAGGGCGGAAGCTGATCCGCGCCGCCGTTCACACCGTCGGACCCACGGCCCGTCCGTACGTGTTGCCGCCGGGCACTCCGAAAGATCGGCTGGAGCTCCTGCGCAAGGCCTTTATGGATACCATGAAGGACCCGGAATTTTTGGCCGATGCGGAAAAGGCCAAGCTGGATATCAATCCGCTGGACGGCGCGGCGCTGGAGCGAAGCGTAAGGGAAGTCTTCAACGTCGATGCCACGCTTATCCCGAGATTGAAGGAAATTCTCAAATAGCCCTTCGATGGGGCCAAGAGTTTGAAGCTGGCGCTCTTTCGTGGTATAAATTTTTGCAGAGGTTAGTATGAAGCAGGGCATCCATCCAGAGTATAAAACGGCGACGGTTACCTGCGCCTGCGGACACGTGGCCGAAACGCGTTCCACGGTGAAGAGCATCCACGTCGAGATCTGCTCTCAATGCCACCCTTTCTTTACGGGCAAGCAGAAGTTTATGGACTCGGCCGGTCGGGTAGAGAAATTCAGGCGGAAATACGGGATCAAGAAGTGAGCCCGGCGGAGGTTTTGGCACTGAATGTGATTTCTTAGGGACTTTGGGTAGAGAAAGGGCAAAGGGCGTGGAGATTCCCTTTGCCCTTTTTTATTTTTGTTGTAACGGATAAACGATGCTGGATAAACTCGCCGAAGTCGAAAAACGCTACGCCCAATTGGAAAGCCTCTTGAGCGATCCCGGACTCCCGGGCAAGCAGAGAGAGTATTCCAAGATCGCCAAGGAGCGCGCCGATCTGGAGGAGCTCGTCACCTGTTATCGGGAATGGAAAAAGACCGAACAGGAGATCCAGGCGAACCGGGAGCTGCTCAACGAAAAGGACGAGGCGATCCGGGAGCTGGCCAAGGAGGAGTTGGCGCTGCTGCGCGAGCGCAAAGAGCAGCTTGAGGCCCGTCTCAAGGTTCTGCTTCTCCCCAAGGATCCCAACGACAGCAAGAACGTGATCTTCGAGATCAGGGCCGGGACCGGCGGAGAGGAGGCGGCGCTTTTTGCCGCGAATCTCTCTCGCATGTACACGCGCTATGCCGAGGCGAAGGGATGGAGGGTCGAAGTGATGAGCTCGAACCCCACGGGGATCGGCGGCCTCAAGGAGATCATCCTGCTCGTCGAGGGGAAGGGCGCCTATAGCCGGCTTAAATTCGAGGGCGGCGTGCACCGGGTCCAACGCATTCCAGTGACCGAGGGCTCCGGGCGGATTCACACGTCAACCGTGACTGTGGCAGTGCTCCCGGAGGCCGACGAGGTCGAGGTGCAGATCGATCCTAAGGATTTGAAAGTCGATGTCTGCCGCTCCTCCGGGCCGGGCGGGCAGAGCGTCAACACCACAGACTCGGCGGTCAGGATGACGCATCTCCCTACGGGATTGGTGGTCTCATGCCAGGACGAGAAGTCGCAGCACAAAAACCGAGCCAAGGCGCTCAAGATTCTCAGGGCGCGCTTGTTGGAGAAAAAACAGGAGGAGCAGCGCTCCGAGATCGCGGCCACGCGCAAGCTCATGGTTGGCAGCGGCGACCGCAGCGAGCGGATCCGGACCTACAACTTCCCTCAGGGAAGGGTGACGGACCATCGCATCAATTTCACTCTTTACAAGCTCGACCGGGTTATGGAAGGGGAGTTGAACGAGCTGCTCGACGCGCTGACCACCCACTATCAGGCGGAGGCATTGCAGGCTGGTTAATGACTAGAACTGACCCTCACCCTTCCCTCTCCCTAGGAGGGAGAGGGTTAGAGTGAGGGTAGGGTGAGGCGGAAATAAACTGGATATAACGGACCCTCAGGCGGTTGCATGGGATGAGCGCGAGGATTCAATGAAGGCGGCGTGCGGCCCGGACCCGGTTGCAGTCCTGCAAACGCTGCAGGAGGGCGCGGCGTATCTGTCCCGCGCCGGCGTCGAGAGCGCCCGCCTGGATGCGGAGCTGCTTTTGGCCGAGGCTTTGGGTCTTGGGAGGGATAAACTCTATCTCAAGCATGAGACGGCGCTCGACC
>JAHFAP010000188.1 GCA_023250495.1 Deltaproteobacteria bacterium
GCGGTGCTCGATGCGCCGAACGAGGAGCTGCCGGATCTCCTGGCTGCGGCCTTCAGGGTGCGCCATCACTATTTCGGCAAACGGGTCCAGATCCACGTTTTACAGAATGCCAAGAGCGGTCTCTGTCCGGAGGATTGCCATTACTGCTCTCAGTCGTCGATCTCCAAAGCGCCGATCGACAAGTATCCCCTTCTACCCAGAGAGAGGCTGCTCGAAAACGCCTACAAGGCGAAAGAAGCGGGCGCTGTCCGATATTGCATGGTGAATAGCGGTAGGGGGCCGACTCGGAGAGAAATTGACGAAATGGCTGAAGTGGTCCAGGAAATCAGAAATCAAGTTCCCATCAGCATCTGCTGCTCTCTCGGCCTGATGAACGAGGAGAAGCTGAAAATCCTAAAGCAGGCGGGCGTCCAGCGCATCAACCACAATCTCAACACAAGCCAAAGACACCATCCCAATATCTGCACCACGCATACCTACGAGGACCGCGTCGCGACAGTGCGGAATGTTCAATCCGTGGGACTGACCGCCTGCTGCGGCGGTATCATCGGAATGGGAGAAACAGACGAGGACATCATGGACATGGCTCTGGCTCTGCGAGAACTCAACGTTGACTCCATCCCGGTTAATTTTCTCCATCCCATCCCTGGAACTCCGTTCGAGGGAGCAAACCATCTGAATCCGCAGCGCTGTCTCAAAATCCTCTGCCTCCTGCGCTTCATCAATCCGAGCAAGGAGCTTCGGGTTGCGGGCGGACGCGAGCTCAACTTGCGCTCGCTTCAGCCTATGAGCCTCTATCCGGCCAATTCCATCTTCGTCAACGGATACCTCACGACTCCAGGCCAAAGAGCTACGGAGGCGCACCGCATGATCGAGGATCTGGGATTTGAAATCGACGCGGGTCAGTAAAAGAGCCGACTCACTTCCACAACGTAATCAGCAGAACCCCGCCGATGATCAGACTGGCGCCCAGGACGATTTTGAGAGTGACCCGCTCCATGTCCCGGAGAAACAGGGCGCTAAAGATGAGAGAGAAGAACGGTCCGGTGCTGCTGATGGGAATAACCACCGTGACCTTCCCCAGGTCGAGCGCGTAGTAGATCGAGACCATCCCCAAACTCACCGCCACTCCCGCTGGCAGGTAAAAGGGTAGAGCCCTCCTGTCGAGCCGGAGAAACTCCTTTCCTTTTCCCGAAACCCAAAGCGTCAGCAGCGCCACCACAAAAGAGGAGCTGGAGGTCACCGCAGCGGCGAGAAAGGGATGGGGCACAGCTCCCAGGCCGACTTTGCGCAGCACCTGAGAGCAGCCCGCCAAGAGAGAGGCCAGCAGCGGATAAAGAATGTAGAGGAAGCGAACCTGTTGCATCGACCCGCCGCGATGCGAAAGAAGGGTGATGCCGGCGATAATGAGAATCGTGGCGACACCAATGGGCAGCGTCATCTGCTCACCGAGGAAAAGAATCGCTGTCACCGCGCTAAACAGAGGGGTCGTCGCGCGAATGGGATCGGTAATCGCAATTCCTATGGTCTCGATGCCCTTGTAGGTGAGAAAGCGCGTGAGACCAGGCTGAAAGAGCCCAACGAGAACAAAGATCAAGATCCCCGCGCTGGCGAGGGATGCCAGCGGAACGAAAAGAATCGAGACGCCCCAGAGGAACACGAGGTTGATCGCCAGGCTGGTGATGACCGCGGTGCCGGGATTGGAATAGCGCAGCCCCTTTTTCGTGAGCATGTTGTGGAACGCGAATAAAAAGGCATTGGCGAGCGCGAAGAATTCAGGGGGCATGGAAACTCTGCGGAAGAATGTCTCGCGAGGTTCTCAAGCGTATATAGGTTTTTGAAAAGAAGTTCAACGAAAACAAGAGGGGTGCAGACGAGACCTGGTTAAGTTCTTTCCGCGGGATCTCAGGGAGACCCTTGGAGGTTAGTCAGCCAGGATAGTGTTCCTCGTAAACTCTCCGGAAACTGAGCTCCGAGGAGCGCCAAGATCGGCAAGAGCACATAGAACAGTATTTTCAAGATGAATTCGCGATTCCAGCTCACTTCACCAGGCGTGGTTTTGGAGAGAAGACTTAGGATTCTATCGCGCCCCATCTGGATGAAAATGACCAACGACAGAAAAACGGCGGAAAAGATAACCAGCCAGTTGAACCAAAGCAGCTTGTCCTTCGGCTGAAAGGGATAAGAGGCGACCGCCAGAAGCATTAAGAGCAAACCTACCATGACCGAGCAGATAAGGCTTTGTAACTGAGGAAAAATATAGCTCAGAAACGCAACGGCTCGGGTTGCTAGAAAGTTTTCGCCTTGCGCAATCCATTCCTTTTCCCTTTCAGTCGCCATATTCCAGGAGGTACATGGAATCAAGCGCCAGCCAGGCTCAAGTTGTAGGGCCACCTCAGCGGAAACTTTCGAAAGAGCTCCGCTGGTCTTGGACCTCGACTCTAAGGCGTCCCGCCGCTCGCCTTTCGCTTCCGCCGCTAGTGCCTGGTTGAGAAACTCCTCGGCTATCGGGACCAAAGTTTCTAACGCAGCGGCGTTTTGTCTGCCCGGCAACTCCCTTGCGAGAAGAACGAGTCGGCGCGCTCGGTCAACGGAGAACTCCAACCCGGTGAAAGGTTTGAATGACCCGAAAAGCTCAACGCGGGGGATGGCAGGCCAGACGCTGGTGAGTCTCTCGAAGGCCTTTAACAAAGGGTGCCACGAAAGATGCTGCAGAAGGCGGTGAGTCGCCCACCAGAGAGATACAAATCGGAGAAAAGTGAGCGCCAGGGCCAAATAAACAATGATGAAAGTCACGCCAAAGAAGGAGTAGAAGCCGGATACTTCAATGGAGCGAACCAGCCCGAAAAATAATACAACAGCGGGAATCCCAATGAGCAAGGTCACTCCGAAGGCCGCAGGCAGCTCAAAAAAAGAACAGTTAAGAACATGCGCCACCTTGGACTCTAATAGGTCAAGACCAGCGAAAGATTCCGATTTGAAGTTGAGAAACGGGCATCCCATTCTCTCTACCTCTTCGGCGCTGCGCAATCCCTTAAGAGAGCAAAGGATCCAGAGAAGACCCGTGACGCCGACGAAAACGAAGGGCACCAAAGGCGATAGGCCGCTGCTGGGGTTCAACATTCGCACGGAAAGGAAAAACTGGGCTGCGCGGTTAGTCCCGCAGATGCCATAAGCAAAAATACCCGCAAGAAAAAAGAAAAGAAGAGGCGCCAATCCTATTGAGACTGAAGAGGCCCAAAAGCGCCAAGGATACGTTTTGTCGGGCGTATTCAACTCCCTGGCGCTCACCCTCATCCTCATGCCCGCCAAAATCGCCGCGAGAAGAGGGAGCAGAATTCCTACTGTGTAGGGCGAACCCAGCAGGATTGCTAAACCACAGTGACTCTCAGGGGGCGGCACCGAAAGGCGCATCAGGAGTCGAAAGACCACAAAAGAGACGGTCAGGAGCCCGATGGAAAAAACAAATACGTAAAGCGGCCTGGTGAAGCCAAAGCCGTAAAAATCCGAGTCTCCGAAGAACCTGAAAACCAAGCCGACTCCTCTTCGCAACCATTTCGCCACCGGTAAATCCTTCGTCAGAATGCGGGACGGAAAGCAGCCGGCTACCAGGACGAGAGAGATGAGAACAGTCAGCCCGCCGACGAGACCCAGAGTGTAGCGGAACCACGTAGGAGATAGTTCGTCCCACGGAAACCCTCCGCTAGGTCTCTTGAAACCTTCCTGGAGCGTCGATGCGTTGAGGTAGTCATTTGTATCCTCTTCTAAAATCGCGACCGGCCAGATATTGTCGCTTCCGACCACGCTGAGCCAGATGGCCGGCCTTCTCACGGTGCCAAGCTTGTAGTCTTTAAAAGGCACGCCGTATTCAAGCATCTTGTCCGGCTGTCCCAACAAAGCCATGGCCGCGTTATACACCCCCTGGGCCGTGTCGTTAGGGAACTGCAACCGGTAACGGTCGCCCTGAAAGGGGTAGCTCCAGATTTGGTTTGCAGAGAAAAGCGGATAGGTCGAAATGAGGAGCATCCCTTGGAAATCCAAGTTGATGTCGCTATGGAGGTAAACGAGATCGGCTCCTAGCGTAAACAACGTCACGTTAGGCGCGCGCTTTTTGATTTCTCTAGCGAGGAAGATTTGATCGCGAATGTCCGTAGAAAAAAGACCAACGTACTGGATCCCTCGCTTGGAAATGGTGGTGAACAGGTTGGAGAGGATGAGCTCCACAGAAAATGTGTCAAAAGTCGAAAAGGGCGGAATGAGATCTTTGGGCTCTTCCGCTTCCTCCAGCAAAAGCCTGAGATTGCGTGGTCGCAGGCTTGGGGTTTCACGAGCAGGTTCTTTGTCTGCAGCTCTTGCTTTTTCCGCCGCTTTCCGCAGCTGAGAGATGTGGAGAGGGTAGGTGATCCGGAGAGGGGTTGAATTTTGGCCAGGCAGCTCGATCAAGCCCTTCCGCTCCCGAACTCCGTAGCCAGTACTCCCTTCGCTGAGAATGGCGACCTTACCGGAGCTGACCCCTTTCGTTTCGAGGTAGCAAAGAAAGTGCCGAAGCGTATCATCATCATGCGCCACGGTAGCTGAAAATTTCACGCCGCCCAAGTTGAGTTGATTATTCTTATCAATCGCAGTGGCGCTGCCGGAAATGATTTCGAACTTAGACTCTGGGTTGCTTTCCTTCTTCCACCGTTCGATGGCTATCCTCAAAGAATCGATAGAACCGGAGAAGGCAGGAGCGAGGAGCTTATATTCTGCGCAACGCGGGACTTTTCCTAACACGCAAAGCCTCTGAGCGGCCTCCAAGGACTTCATGAGCGCGTTCTTGTTAATCCCCGAAGTCGGTGTCTCACCAACCAGAAAAACTAATAGCAATTTTTTTTGGCTGTTCGCGCCCCTGAAGAGAATGATTCCCGGCTCTCGCTCATGGAGCCGCGGTGAGCTCTCACTCACGCGCAAGCCGGCCTTGTCTGATTGCAAACTTTCGACAGTATCGGTCTCCCCGCCTCTCTTTTCACCACTTTCGCTTCGTGGCCAAGGCAAATATCTGCCTTCCAGGATATAGTCGGCTGTCTCGGCCGCGCGCTGGATCGCCGCAATGTGCTGGTCGAAAATGTGGTGTAGGCCTGAGTCGGTCGGGTCAGCCAGCGTAGTAATCAGGAAGTCTACGTCGTAGTCTTTAAAAAGAAGCGTAGTGCAAGCAGGGTCCTCGACGCCGAGAAATCGGCAGAGCAGGGACATACCCGGAATTCCTGACAAGGCCAAGTTCTGTGAGGTGGACTTGCTTTGTTTTGCCACTAACGGTTGACCGGAAAGCGTTGGAAGCGACTGAGTTTTCGAAGAAAGTGGCGGGTAGAGCACAACCGCTGCAAGAATGGGAATGAGCCAAATGCCTAGGTCACGACGGTTCATTTTACGGATTGAAGTATGAGCCGTTTCTTGCCGACGTTTTTAGTGAATCGACAAACTGTCAATCAGCCTTCGTCTTCGTGCTTCTGCGGTTCAGCGCGAACCGCTGGTATCTGATCGCCCTGCGCGCGGCCTTGGCCTGCAATTTGATCTTCATCCGCTCCTCTGCTTCCTTGTCCGCTTTCCTGAAGAAGGTCTCGTGCTTACCGGTCTGCGGATTGAAAAAGCCGATGTATCCTCCCGGATTGACTCCGAAGGAGCGTAGGGTCTTGCCGTCGTGGCTGCGCCCGAGAAAGTCGTTGCGGCCGCCGACCTCGTCACCGCCGGTAAAATAAAGCGGCAGAACAAAGTTGGAGACTTCAATTTCGTCGATCTTGTAGCTCTCCGCCTGAACGGCGTCGCACATCTCATACCAGTGGAAGACATCGAGATTACTGTTGCTGGGATGAGGGCCCATCACCAATAAATTCACCTCCGGGTCCGCGATCAATTCCAGCGCCTCGTGGGAAAGAGTAACCGTCCAGTTCTCGCCGAGTTTGGCGGACAGTTCGGTAAACACAAACCCGAACGGGATGCCTGCGTTGTTCCGATCATGGTAACCCAAAGCGTTGGCGACGTTGGTCTTGTCCCATAGATAAATAATCGCATCGCCGCGCAAGTCCGCCGGCTCCTGCTGCTTGGGCTTAGCGCCAGCCTTCCCTTCCAGCCTCAACGTCGCGCCCAAGCTCCAGTAAGGCTCAAAGTCCTCCTTGATCTGCCGGTTGATCGCCCGGATCGCCGCTTGCACCTCCTCATCGGTAAGCTGGCCATTGGTGTGGTTGATGACGGATATAATCATGGCATCTCCTCTCCTACTTTAATCTTTGGCCTCCGCGGGAATCTTCCCTACGTTGAGAAACAGCCAATCGAAGACGGCCAAGTGGATCTTCACAGCAATCCAGCCAACTGTCGCTACCGCGA
>JAHFAP010000189.1 GCA_023250495.1 Deltaproteobacteria bacterium
TCGGATGACCGCAGGATCCTGGAGACCTGGCTCGTGGGAGGGAGATTTCCACTCCAGGCCGTCGCCACTGGTAGTGAGGACCTCATGACGCTGGCGAAAAAAGGACTGCCCATCAAGCAGGTATTTCTTCCCAAGCAAGTCGGTTTGATACGCGCAGGTGGGTCCGGGTGCTGCATTTCAGCGTTTGCCAATGCCCCCCATCCGAACGCGGCAAAGCTCTTTGTGAACTGGTTCCTCTCGAAAGAGGCGCAGACGTTGACGCACACCATGGTCCCGAACATCGACCGCTCATCCTTGCGTAATGATGTCCCGTTTGGCGAAGTGGCGGCGGACCAGCGGCGCACGCCGGGTGTAGAGTATGGGTTCCCGGACGCCGACCCCAAATTTGGGGCGCGCCAGGAAGAAGCCCAAAAATGGATCTTGAAGATCTGGGAGTCGCGGCAGCGCTAATCGACAGGCCGTTAAACTGTTTAAACGGGTTGAGCGATTTGAACAGTTCAAACGGTTCAAAACGTTCAATAGGTTCAAACCGCACGCCTCGCATCTCAGATCTTTAGAGCAGCCTGTTACGAGGAAGCACAGTGAACCAGTCGCCTACCGTAGACGAGTTGCGTGTCATTAGGCATGTCCCGGCGACATACCTCGGCCCGGGTCATTTCATCATGGCGGTCGTGCTGCTCACGCTGGGCTACTTTCTCATCTGGCCGATCCTGCTTCTGCTCATCAACAGCTTCAATGCGGCCGGCGATTGGTTTGTCGAGCCACGCGTTTGGGGGCTGCGGCACTGGGAGAACGCATTCCTGCGACCCGGTTTGCTCAGATCTCTGGGCAACTCCCTGCTGGTCTGGTCATTGACGGTGTCCTTCAGTTTCCCCATCGGAGTCACCATCGCCTGGACCCTTGCGCGCACTCGGATTCCCTTCAGTCATTCCTTGGAATTCATGTTCTGGATCTCTTACATGGTGCCCGCCCTGCCCACCACCATCGCCTGGATCACCTTGTTGGACCCGGACCTCGGACTGATCAATGTTGGCCTGACAAAGCTCGGGCTTTTCGCGCAGGGTCCTTTCAACATCTTCAGCGTCCCAGGAATCGTTTGGGCGAACCTGATGGGCCACGGCATCGCCATCAAGGTCATGCTGCTGACACCGGCTTTCCGCAACATGGATGCCGCTCTGGAGGAGGCCGCGCGGGTCGGCGGCGCCAGCAACCTCCGGACTCTATTCAAAGTCACGCTTCCCCTGATGATTTCACCGATGATGCTGGTCCTTGCTCTTCAACTCCTGCGGGTCTTTCAGTCTTTTGAGACCGAGTACCTGCTGGGAATGCCCTTTGGGTTCTATGTCTACTCGACAAAGATCTTTGCGCTGATACGGGACCCGATTCCGAACTACGGCGAGGCGACCGTGTTGGCAAGTATCACCCTGCTGATGATCGCTTTGATCATTCCCCTGCAACGCTGGATTTTGGAGCGGCGCCGTTACACGACCATCACCGGGAGTTTCCGTCCCGGCCTCATCGATCTCGGGCGATGGAACTACGTTGCCTTCGGCCTCATCGCGTTCCTTCTCATGCTGCTGACCGTGGGGCCGCTGTTCATACTGGTGCTGGGGAGTTTCATGACCCGGATCGGCTACTTCGTGCTCGGTTTCACGCTCGACCACTGGAAGCTGGTCTTGAGCGATCCTGTGTTCATCAAAGCGCTGCGCACCACGCTGGTTCTCGCCACCACTGCCGCTATTATCAGCCCGCTGCTGTTCTCGGTCATCGCTTATATCCTGGTGCGAACGCGCTTGCCGGGCCGCGATGCGCTGGATCTCATGGTCTGGTGTTCCGGGGCGATCCCGGGCATCCTCGCCGGGTTGGGACTTCTGTGGCTGTTCCTTGGCACGCCGGGGCTCAACTTCCTCTTCGGGACCATCTGGGCGCTGATCATCGTGGTGATCCTCCAGGGAAAAACCACCGGGGTCAATATTATGAAAGGGGTGTTCGTCCAGGTCGGCGCGGACATGGAGGAAGCGGCGCGCGTGGCCGGAGCCGGGTGGATCAGGACTTACTTCCGCATTTGGCTCCCGTTGTTGATGCCCACGCTGATACTCGTGGCGGTCATGAACTTCGTCAGCGCCGCCGGCGCGACCGGCAGCATTATCTTGCTTGCCTCCCGCGACACCATGACGCTGTCTCTTATGGCCCTCGAGCTGTCGTCGATCGCCGTCAGCAACCGGGAAGCGGCAAGCATCATCAGCATCTTTATCATCGCCGTCACCGTGGCGGGAGCCCTCGTCGTCAGAGCCCTTGGCTCACGCGTCGGCGTGCGGCATGACATGCATGTGAGGGCGGCGGCCGGTCTCGGGAGCGCCACGCTGCCCGCCTTGCCTGCTGGGAGCCGAAGATAACTTGCGCCGCAGCCCGGAAGGAATTCAAGCGATTCTTGAAAAGGAGATAATTACATGGCAAAAGCACAATCAGTCATCGGCGCCCGCGTGGCCCGAGTGGAAGGTGTCGAGAAGGTAAGCGGCCAGGCCTTGTATGCCGCCGACGTACCGCTCCCCGGCGCCTTATGGGGAAAAATTCTTCGCAGCCCTTATCCCCACGCCCGCATCGTCAACATCGACATCTCCAAAGCCTGGAAAGTTGACGGCGTGCGCGCCGTCGTCACGGGCAAGGAAGAACCAAACCACTATCAGGGCAAGAGCATCCGGGACATCCCGGTCCTTTGCTGGGACAAGGTGCGGTACGTCGGCGACCGCGTCGCGGCAGTTGCCGCGGAGACTCGCGAAGCGGCGGAGGAGGCGGTCGGTTTAATCGAAGTGGAATACGAGGAGCTGCCGGCGGTCTTCGATCCGCTAAAGGCGATGGAGCCCGGCGCGCCCATATTGCACGACGACCCGTCTTCCTATGACGGCGCGCCGCAAGACATCATGGTCAAGGATATCCCCAACGTCGTCAACCGGCTGACCTGGAAGAAGGGCGATATTGACCGGGGATTCCGCGAGGCCGACCTGGTTATTGAACACACTTTCCGCGTGCCGATGCGCCATCAGGGCTACCTCGAGCCGCAGGCCTTTCTCGTGGCCGTCGAAGAGGACGGGCAAGTGCTGGCGTGGTCATCCAGCAAGAGCCCTTTCGGCACTCGAGCGCAGCTCGCCAAAGCCGTCGGCCTAAGCCCCGTCAAAGTTCGCGTCCACCCGGTGAACGTCGGCGGCGACTTCGGCGGCAAGGGCGGCCCCGGAGATCTGCCGGTCGCCTATTTCCTCGCCAAGCAGGCGAAGCGGCCGGTCAGAATCGTGGCGAGCAATTCGGATGAGTTGACTTTCGCCAACCCGGACCACGTTTCGGTGATCACCGTGCGCACGGGAGTCAAACGCAACGGCCGGCTCGTGGCCCGTTACGTGCGGGCGATTCACGGCAGCGGCGCCTACGCGGGAATGAAACCCGGACAGGCCAGCATCGGCGGCGCGGGCACGGCCGGGCCGTACCGCATCGACCATACCTATATGGAAGCGCTCCAGGTCTACACCAACACCGTCCCGTGCGGATTCTGGCGCGCGCCCGGCGCTCTCCAGGCGATGTTCGCCGTGGAGTCGCACATGGATCTCGTCGCCAAGAAGCTCGGCATGGATCCGGCCGAGTTTCGCCTGAAGAACGTGATCGGCGAAGGCGAGGAGAACGCCTTGGGGAAGAAGCTGGCTGGAGTAAAAGCGCGCGAAACGCTCAAAGCAGCGCTGGACGCGGCCGGATGGAAGAAGCCCAAGCCCGGCCCGAACTACGGCCGGGGCGTCGCCATGTACGAGCGCGCGACAGGCGCCGGCAAAGGCTGGATCATTGTCACCGCCGAGCTCGACGGGACCTTCACGATTTTCACCGTGAGCGGCGACCAGGGAACCGGGCTGCGCACGGTCTTGTGCCAGACCGTGGCCTCGGAGATGGGCGTGCCGGTCGATCAAGTGCGCTGCCGCGTTGGCAACACGTCCGAAGTTCCCTATAGCGTCGACATCGGCTTCGGCGGCAGCCGCTCGACCAATATCGGCGGCCACGCCGTGATCAAAGCATGCGACGAGCTGAAGACCAAATTGCTGGCGCAGGCTGCGCGGATGCTCCAGTGCGAAGAAGGAGGGGTCCTCTACAAGGCGGGCCGGTTCTCGAGCCGCGCCAACCGGCGCAAATCATTGACGCTCAGCGAAGTCGTTGCCGCCAGCGGCGGCCCCGTCACCGCCAGCATAGACCTCGAAGTTCCCCGCAAGGGCTCCTCCACCTCGTTCGTCGCCCAGGTGGCGGAGGTGGAAGTCGATCCCGAGACCGGTCAGGTAAAGCTCCACCGCTTTGTCACCGCCCACGACGTGGGCACCATCATCAACCCGATCGCGCACCAGGGCCAGATCGACGGCGGAGTGATGATGGCGATCGGCGCCACATTGATGGAAGAGTTGATCGACGACGGCGGCAAGATCACGACGACGAATCTGGGCGAGTACAAGCTTCCCAATATCGCGGACATTCCCAGGCTCAAGACAATCCTGGTCCATTCCCCAGGTGGTCCCGGCCCTTACGAGGCGAAAGCCATCGGCGAGATGGCGAACGTCAGCCCGCCGGCGGCGATCGCCAACGCCGTGGACGACGCCGTCGGAGTGCGGCTGTTCGACCTGCCGATCACCGCAGAGAAGATCTTCAAGGCGCAAGGAGGGCAGCGCAAACGCAACTGATCGAAGACATTCCTAGTGCACACATATCGCGCACGGCGTGAGAAGGAAAAGGGGTGGCCCCGTTTAATGTGACTCGAGTTCGTGATCGCCCAATCGGCCAAGACCAACCCGAAGGCCAAGGGCCAAACCCCCAAGACGCTCAGACTGCTTGACCCGAGTGTCCTTGAAGAGATAAAGAAGAGCAGCTTCGTCGAAAAAGTTGGGCGGCGCTCATCAGAAAAACTATAAACAAACTCGCCGCTACGCTGCGCAGCCAGAATGGTTGCCGTTTCTTGTGCGGCATAGGCGACTCCCTCACAGTCCCAGCTCCTTCTGCGCCTGCTTGAGGTAGCTCAGATCGACGTATCTTTCCGGCGGAGGCAGAGGCTCTTTGAGGACGCCGTCTCTGGCTTGAACCTCGATGTTCACCTTCAGCCCTTCGAGGGTGACGGCGCCGTCTATGGGGAAGATTTTATTCTTGGTGAAGTAGTCTACTCCGCGGCGGGAGTACGGCGGCTTGACTCCCATTTCACCGGTGAAAAACTCCGCGGCTTGATCGGGCTGCTCGTAGATCCAGCGCAGGCTTCGAATATGGGCCTTGAGGAATCTAACTACAGTCGCGCGGTTCTTCTCCGCCCAAGCCGGATTGATGGTGATGGCGTTGAATTGATAAACCGGAATGAGTTCGAGCGTGTCGCCCAGCCTGTTAAATCCCTGGTCGATGGCGATGTCTGAGTACGGAATACCGAGGACGGCTCCTGCGATCGCCCCGCTCTCCAGCGCGGTCAAGCGCGCGGAGGTGCCGCCCGAGATCACGACCATGGTGTAATCGCGCGGGTGCTGAAGCCCTTTGCTCTTGAGATAATCCAAAAGGATAGAGGTCGCTCCGCCCCGCAAGCTCGACACGCCGAGCTTGGCCCCTTTGAGATCATCGATCTTTTTGTAGGCTTTGCCTCCGATCAGGATGTAGGGAGCTGAATTGTCGACCCCGGCGATGACCTTCAGGTTTCCGCCCTTTTCGTTGATGACGATAATTCCGTCAGTATTTAAGCTGCCGAAATGGAGATCCCCGGCCAACAAGGCCTGGAGCTGCACGTCGCTCCGGCCTATGAGGATCAGCTCGACCTTGAGATTCTCCGCCGAATAAAATCCTTTTTTCTGCGCCGCGTAATAGGGAAGAAAAAACAGCGTCTTCGAGGTTATGCCGACTTTGAGAGTTTGGGCCGTGGCCCCAGGGGCATAAACGAGGAAATAGGATAAGAGTAAGAGGATGCCGCTTACGGTCTTTGCCATGACTGACGGCCTTCCTTTCATCTTGCCAGGTGAGTCCCCGATCCGGATTTGTTTTTGACACGGCGGGTAAACTACCGCGCCTATTTTCGTCCTGTCAACGATTCAGGTTAGTCTGAGCGCGGGAGGCATCGGCGCCGCCGCATGAAGGCGAGTCCTGTGGGCTTGTATGGGTCCGCCAAGAAAGTGGCTCGGGCACTCGGAGCGGAAATCGAGATCAAGCTCTCCACCGGAGAACTTGATCGCGTTCTTAAGACTGTTGAGTCGTAGAAGTCTGACCTTGAGTCCCGGACCCTCATTCCGCTCCGGCCCTTTTGGGCAGCATCTCAACGGGCGTCTGGCGCGGCCCCAGGCTCTCGTAGTACC
>JAHFAP010000031.1:0-2551 GCA_023250495.1 Deltaproteobacteria bacterium
GATCATCAGGGCGCTTTTCAAGGGCGTCGATTACATCCAGAATCGTAAAAGCGAGATCCTATCTCTCATGGAAAAAAGCTGGGGCGTCAAAGACGCGGTGGTGCGGGAAGGAATGTATCAAGATCTCGTCGGGCTCTACAGCCGAAGCGGAATCGCCCCCGACGAAACGATGCGAAACGTGATCCGTCTGGTCCAGGAGACGCGCAAGAGCGGAGGAAACATTCCCATCTCGGACGTCGCCGACTGGAGCTTTGCTAAGAAGGCCAACGAGGAGTTAAAAAAGTAAGCTCAAAGCGGGCCGATTAAAGAAGATCTCCTACGACCCCAGCGCGTTAAAGAACCCTTCCTTCTCCAGCTCATCGAGCAGGGAGTGATCCACAAATTCCTCCGGGGTGCCGCGGCTCATCTCTGGCAACCATTCCACTGATCTGATAACTTTACAAACATGAAGCAACGGCGCCAATCGCAAGGGGATGGAGCGTCCCTCTCGTTTAGCCAGCGACAGCGCCGAAGGCCATCTTTGGTTAAATCGAAAGCTCACTCTCATTCGACACCCCGCGAACGCCTTCAACTGGCGTTGGAGCTCTCAGATTTCTGCCTCGCCTTGCACGAGGCTGCCCGACCGGAGCGCTAATGGAGCAGCGATTCGCGCGCGCGTTAGACACGATTCCGAATCTCCTCGAAGACGCTTCCCTTGCTCTCCAGGTGCCCATTTCTTTCGCGTTGATCGGCGGGCTAGCGGTTTCAACCTGGGGAGCGGTGCGGGCAACTCAAGACATCGACCTGTTAGCCGATAGTAACCCCAGTCCTTTGAGAGACCTAAACGTGCGGGCTGACCTGAAAGGTTTCCTGGACAAACGCGGTTGTGAGGCCGAGTGGCATGTCGGGGGCGCGGACGACCCCGTTCCCTTACTCTTAAGAATGCAGTTGCCGAGGTCCCTGCATCCCTTGGGGGCGGATATTCTTTGGGCTCACAAACGCTGGCAGCGAGAGGCGCTCAGGCGGAGAGTGGCAGTTGAGGTTGCGCGTCTTAAGGTCTTCGTCCTCCATCCGGAAGATCTTGTCCTTATGAAGCTCGAAGCCGGAGGGCCGCAGGATCTCTTGGACGTACAGAACCTGCTTTCCAACCCGCCGCCGGAGCTGGATCAAACAAGGCTCAAACGCAAAGCCACACAGCTACGGCTTGGTGTGTCGTTAGAAAGTTGCGCCCGCCAGAGCGGGACGAACAGGCGCACCTGAGCTTCCTCAAAACCCGGCGGGAACGGACGCGACCACACTCTAAGACCCCAGCGCTTTAAAGAACCCTTCCTTCTCCAGCTCATCGAGCAGGGAGTGATCCACAAATTCCTCCGGCTTGCGGCCTTTTAGCTCGGGGCTCGTCTCGGCGTAAAAATCCAACGTATCCTTGATTCCCTGCATGTTCACGTAGGGCGGGAAACTGAAGCGGGGGGCGAAGTACTCATACGTGTCGCTGACAACTTCCGGGTCCTCCACGCGCATCCTTTTGCTGAGAATCCTGAGACTCCTCTCACGATCCTTTTTGAAAAGGTGGATTGCCTCGGCATAAGCCTTGACGAATCTTCTGGCGATGTCTCGATGCTCGGCCATGTAACCGCGCCGGACATAAAGCGTGGACTGAGAGAAATTGGCGCGCATCTGCCCCATGTCCCCGAGAACCCGGTAACCGGCTTTGACCGCGAGCTTCAGATGCGGCGGCGAGAGAAGTGTCGCGTCGATTCTTCCGGCCAAGAGGACGGCGAGACGCGTGGGCGCGTCCCCGCTGATAATCACGTTAACTTCTTGCGGCTTTAATCCCCACTCCTTGAACGCGAGCTGGACTCCTATATCGTTCGATCCGCCGAAGTTCAGAATGCCCAGCTTCTTTCCCCGGAGATCTTTGGGAGTCCGGATTTCCGGTTTTGAAACGATCGCTCCGGGAAACTTGTTATAGGAGGCGGCAATGACCACGACGTCTGAGCCGCGGGCACCAGCCAACAACGCGGCAGTCGCGGAACCGGTGGAAAACTGCGTGCTGCCGCCGAGCAGCGCGGCTACCGAGCGCGCGCCGCCGGTGATCATGATCAGCTCGACGTCCAGTCCGTATTTATCGAATATCTTCAGATCCTTGGCGACCCACGTCGCGCTCTGAAAACCCGAGTGCCCGCCGAAGTCGGCGACGATCTTATCCGCCGCGCCGGCGGCGGAGGGCATTACCAAAACAGAAACGAAAAACGTCAGCAGGTAACACGAAACAAGCATAGTTTTTTTTACAATGTCAGGCTGATCAAAAGGTCCCAGGTGCGAGGCGTGCGAAGGTCCGCGAGCGGAGGCGTACTTATTTCAGTACGTTGACGCGATGCGGGCCGAGCACAACGAAGCAGATGGGCCTTTTGGACAGCCTGCTAAACCTTCCAGCCTTTCACGGAGATGTCGATGCCGTTTCCTTCAGGATCATGGAGGCGGTATTCTGCGTAGGGAATCCGGTCCGGCCGCTTGGCGCCTCGGCGAACTCCCCCCTTCTCTGCCCTATCGCGCATCTCCTCGATGTCTC
>JAHFAP010000031.1:2651-18556 GCA_023250495.1 Deltaproteobacteria bacterium
TCGATGCCGTTTCCTTCAGGATCATGGAGGCGGTATTCTGCGTAGGGAATCCGGTCCGGCCGCTTGGCGCCTCGGCGAACTCCCCCCTTCTCTGCCCTATCGCGCATCTCCTCGATGTCTCTCACGTGAAACCCGAAATGGTTGAAGCCATTCCTTTCCTCGCCCACGCGCTGGTAAAGCAAGGCGACGTTGAAGTAGCCGTCCGAGACGAAGATCGAGGAGCGATCCGAGTAGTCAACCTCTTTCATCTCGAAAACCGACCCGTAGAAATTGGACAGCCGCTTGGGGTCGGCGGTATAAAGCGCGAGATGGCGGATTGGAAAAGGGCCCTTCTCTCGCGTCGCGCCGAAGCTCTTCTCTGAGAGATCGATGAAATTCCCGTCCGGATCCGCGACCCGCCATTCGCTGTGCGGAGCAGAGGCCTTGCCTCCTTTTGCGACTTTCTCCTTCACGCCATCAAGATTCTCCACCTGGAAGCCGCTGGCGTAGAGGCCGTGCAAACCCTCACCGTTTCCTTTGAGAAGGGCAAGAGTAAAAACTCCGTCCGAGAGACGGACCACAGAATCATCCTCTGAGACCGTTTTTAACTCAAAGACCCTGCGATAAAAATCGGCCAGCCGGTTTGGCTCCTTCGCGGCAATAGTCAGACATCGTAATTGAGACATTGGAGCCTCCTCTCTTTCTAATCCCATCTGTCATTCTGAGCGAAGCGAAGAATCTATCGGACGCACAGACCCTTCGCTACGCTCAGGGTGACATTGGAAAGGTTTCTTTATCTGGGCGCCACGAGAATTTCATCCCGCGGAAAGCGGTCCATGATCTCGGCGCCATCCTTGGTGACCACCAGCATATTTTCCAGCCTCACTCCGCCGACCCGCGTCTCGCCCTCGCGAGACTCGACCGCGATCGCCATCCCCTCTTCAAAAACCTGAGGATGCTTGAAGGACCACAGCCGATTGATGATAGGTATATCGTAACCACTGCTACCCCCACCCCCTAGCCCGATACCGTGGCCGATCTCGCTCGCCAGGACCTCGACCTCTTCTTTGTAGCCCCAGGTGGATGCCGGAGGAAAATGTTTGGCGGCGTCTGCCGTTGTTTTTCCGGGCTTTATCTCCTCAATGATCGCGCTGATCCGATCCACCACCCTCTTGTACCAGTCCTTCTCCTTGTCGGTCGGCTTCCTTCCTACGATGAAGGTTCGGTAGGTGCAGGTGCCGTAGCCCATATAGGTGAGGCCGCACAGCGAGCCGTAGACCAGATCGCCCACTTGAATAATCCGGCTGGACTGATGGAAAGCACGGTCAAAGGTGTTTGGTCCGGTGCGCCAGCCTCCGGGAATAGCGTTTTCAGCGCCGTACTCACATCCCGCGGTGGAAGCGACGGTTGCCAAATCGGTATCCTTGATTCCGGGCTTTAAGTTTTCCCAGACGCGGAACCAGACGCCATCCACAATCGCGGCCGCCATCTTCAGGCAATTGATCTCGTCTTGGTTCTTGATGGACCTGGCCTCGAGCATGGTGGCCCGGGTATCGACGATATTTTTGATGCCCGCGGCATTCAGCGCTTCGCGGGCGATGCCGTCGAATCCGCCCAAACCCAGTTTATCACCCAGCAGGCCACGGGTCTGAAGCTCTTGCTTGATATCGGCGGCAAACTGCTTAGCCTCGTCCTGAGAGGCCTCCAAACCGCACGCGCCCGTGAGCCAGCATCGGGCCGGACGCCACTCCTTAATCCACGGCGCCTGATCGGGCATCATATGGTAGTAGCCGTTATGCTCGTACATGACTGGATCGTGTTCCGCGAAAAAAAGCACAAAGCGGCACATGGGATAGGCGAAACCCCGAAGAGCCGTGAGATAGCGAATGTTCACGCCGCTGGCCTCGAGCAAAACGGGGATGCCATTTTTTTTCATGATCTTCCTCGTCCGCTCCACCCGATATTGCCGCATACGATCCATGTTCAATCTTTCCTGCCAGTCCGCGCTCTCCGGACCAAAAGTGAGCTTCGATGCGTATCTGATCATACCGACCTCCGATTTCTTCCCGAAGGCAACTTTAACTTGAACTGCCCGTCCGCTGCAACAGGCTTCGATTTTAGATTTTTCGATTTAATCCAAAATGATTATGGCTTGACAGGAGAGACACCTTCCCATATGTCTGCTTGAAGAATCTTTTGGTCGCAGCGAACGAGGAGGACCACACATGAGTGAGCAAGCGAAAATCGTCACCGGCCTGGGCAAGGCCGAGCTCCATCGAATTCTGGTCCGAGGCTACGACCTGACTGAAGAACTGCTAGGGAAGATTACCTTCAGCCAGATGACCTTCTTGATGCTCATGGGCCGCATGCCGACGGCCGGGCAGACTCGCATGATTGATGCATTGCTCACTATCCTGGTCGAGCACGGCATGGTCTCGAGCGTGATCGCGGCGCGCCTGACCTATCACACGGCGCCGGAAGCCATTCAGGGCGCCGTGGCGGCGTCTATTCTAGGAGCCGGCAGCGTTCATCTGGGCTCCTCCGAGTGGTCGGCGCGAATGCTCCAGGAGGCGCTGCCGCAAGGAACTCAAGAGGCTGATCTTGACGCCGTCGCAGCGTCGGTTGCAAAGCGCTACGAGGAGAGGAAGCAACGGATCCCCGGCATCGGCCATCGCACCCATGCTGAAGGAGACCCGCGAGCGGATAAACTGTTTCAGATCGCCCGCGAGACTCAAGTCTACGGCCGCTACTGCGATTTGTTGCAGCGGATCGCGCGCGCGGCGGAGGCGCGGCGCGGACGTCGCCTGCCGGTGAACGTCACTGGAGCGATCGCCGCCGTCGCTTCGGACTTGGGATTGCCGTGGCCTATGTCCAAAGCATTTGCCATCATCGGCAGGACCCTTGGCACCATGGCCCACATCGGCGAAGAGATACGCAACCCGATGGCGCGAAACATCGACGCGGCGATCAAGTCGGCCCTGGTCTACGAGGCGGATGAGAAGACAAAACACGAGTAGCGGTCTGGGGAAGGAAAAATATGAGAACAAGAAATCGTCTCGCGGCCTTTTTCATTTCTCTATCTCTTCTCCTGCTGCTGATTCCGCTGGCCAACGCGCAACTCAAGAAGCTCAACCTCGCCTATAGCGCCACCAGTCCCTACCAGGCGGTCCTCATCATCACCCAGGAAGCGGGATTCTTCCGCAAGCACGGCCTGGAGGTATCCCTGATATTCACTCCCGGCGGCTCGCTTGGCTTTCAGGCGATGATGGGAGGCGACGTCAGCATGGTCCTGGCCGACGGCTCGGCCGCCGTGGCGGGGAGCCTCGCGGGCGCCGACATCGTTATCATCGCCAGCTTCCTCAACACCTTCCCCTACAGCCTCGTCTCGCTCCCGGAGATAAAAACGGTCGACCAGCTCAAAGGCGGAAAAATTGCCGTGAGCCGGTTCGGCAGCGCCACGGATCTCGGCGTGCGGATGTCGCTCACGAAAGTGGGCTTGAACGCCGACAAGGACGTGATCCTGCTGCAGATCGGCGCGCAGACCGCTCGCGTCGCCGCGTTGCAGTCGAAAAACGTTCAGGCGACGATCATCACCCCACCCTTCACCCTGACGGCGCGGAAGATGGGATACAACACCCTCATCGACATGTCCCAGCTCCACATCCCCTTTCAGCTCACGGGGCTGGTCACGACCAAGGCATTCATCAAATCGCAGCGTGATCTCGTCGTGTCCGTGGTAACCTCCCTCGCCGAGGGAATCCACTTCTACAAGACGCAGAAAGAGCCGAGCATCAAGATCATGAGCAAGTATCTCCAGACTACCGATCGCGAAGCGCTCGAAGAGACCTATAGGGAAGTCTCTCTCAAAGTCGTCCCTGAAAAACCCTACCCGACCCTGCCCGGTATCCAGACGATACTGGATGAGCTCGGCCAGAAAAATCCCAAGGCCAAGAGCGCCAGACCGGAAGATTTCGTGGACATGAGCTTTGTCAAAAAGTTAGACGACGAAAAATTCTTCGACCGTCTCTATAAGCGCTGAAACTTTTTCGGCCTGAAACACGTAGCAGCCCGGCAAGACTTGAAGGAAAGAAGGTCGCGTGAAAATTTATAACTTTGACCTCCTCGCGTACCCCCATGTTCCCCCGGAGGCGCCGCGCACGCCGGTGCCCAGCAGCTATTTCGACCCGGTCAGGGGCGCTAGCAACTACCGAGAGCACCTTGACGAGATGGCCTACTGCGAGGAGCTGGGCTTCGACGGCGTCGTCTTCAACGAGCACCACTACAGCGCGTACGGCACCATGCCTTCGCCCAACCTGATCGCCGCCGCTCTGAGTCAAAGAACCAGCCGGATCAAGATCGGCGTCCTGGGGAACATCTTGCCCTTGCGCTACCATCCGGTTCGCGTCGCCGAAGAATACGCCATGATCGACTGTCTCTCCGGCGGCCGGCTCATCGCCGGCTTCGTGCGGGGCATCCCGCCGGAATATATCTGGTATGGCGTCGACCCGGAAGAATCCCGCGGGCGCTTCGAGGAGGCCTATCAGCTCATCATCACCGCGTGGACGAATGCCCTCTGGAGCCACGAGGGAAAGTTCTTCCAGCTTAAAGACTGCGCGATCTGGCCACGCCCCTTGCAGCAGCCCCATCCGCCGATCTGGATCGCGGCCCGCAGCGCCGAGTCTATCGAATGGTGCGTGAAGCGCCACTTACCGACCGCCCAGGTCTACCAGACTACGAGCCAGATCGAGGACACTTTCAATTATTATCGCAAGTGCGCCCGTGATGACGGTTGGGAAGCGAGGGCTGACGATTTTATTCTCTGCCGTCACATCTACATTGACGAGACGGACCGGAAAGCGCGAGAGATCGCCGAGCCGGCGCTGCGTTATTTTTTCACCGTCTTCAATCGTGGCTTCAACGAGGCGATCAACCAGAGAGCCGCGGACCAGCAGCGGCTGATGGCGGCCCTGACCACGGAAAGGTCGTTCAATTATTTTCGTGATGGAAACCGGCAGCGACTCGATTTTTCTAAGCTTGACTGGGAGGGTCTCATCAACGCCGGCTATCTTATCGCGGGCAATCCGGATACCGTGGCGCGCCAGATCTCAGATCAGATGAAGCAGATCGGCGCCGACCATTTCATGGGGATGTTTCACATCGGAAACCTTGCCCATGACAAGGTCGTCTCGTCACTCAGTCTATTCCACAAGGAGGTCATGCCGAGACTTCGGTAGAAGGCCCTCCTTGGCCGATTCGCCTGGGCGTGAAAACAGGCGACGGCCCGATCGTGCCGTTGGAGTTTAGATAGAATCGTTCGAGCCCGCAGTGTTTGCCGGCATTCACGTCTTAGATTTTCCTTATTGAACCGAGGTGGCGAGGTTGAACCCTTTCATGGACGGCCCGTCGGCTCCCGATCTAAATCCGATATGGTTCTTCGTTTGGGCTATCATAGTTTGGTGTTCTGTCTGTGCCATTCTCTCACTCATAGGCGGGTGGCATAGCCTGTCCCGGTTATATCCTGCAAAAAACTGGATACCGAGTGAAGTTTTCCGGTTTGCTTCGATGAAGCTCGGCCTCGGCCAGTTTCCCCTAAGCTATGGAAGCTGCGTCACGATTCAGGTGAGTCTGGAAGGCCTTGTGCTGTCAGTCTTCCCGCTGCTTCGAATTCTTCATCCGTCGCTTTCCATCCCGTGGGCTGTCGTTACCGAGTGCAAGGAAGAAAAGTTGTGGTTCTTCACTCACACGGCGCTTTATCTGAAGGAACCCAAGACGCGGCTCTTGTTTCGTGGCCGAGCCACCAGTGCCGTCAGGAATCATTGGGAGAGGTATCGGCTGTCGTCCCGGTGAGAAGAAAATCGTGATCAGGTCTTGCCATCGTACGGCGGCATAGCGCAAGACCCGCTCGCAACACCTTGTCTCATTTCCACGAAGACTCGTAAGGCAGTTTTTTGAACTGTGCTTTGCTCTTTCCCCTTGGCCTTGACAACCAATCGTCCCTCTCATATTTCTGCTTGAAGACCATCGCGAGAGAAGGAATCAATGGCAGCGCAGGAGCAATACATCGTCGGCGTGGATACCGGGGGAACTTTTACCGATATCGTGGTCATGAGCGAGGCGGGCGAGGTGTGGGCAGCCAAGGCGTCGACGACGCCGGATGATTTCTCGCGCGGGGTCATGGACGCGCTCACGGAGGCGGCGAAAACTGTCGGCATAGAGAGAAAAGAACTTCTCGGCCGGACGGCGCTCTTCAAGCACGGCAGCACCGTGGCCACCAACGCGCTGATCACGCGCAGCGGAGTCAAAGTCGGCTTCATCACCACGCGAGGATTCGAGGACACGACGGAGATCATGCGCGCCATCGGCCGGGTGGACGGTCTCTCGGAAGAAGACATCCGCCACGTCACCTGGGTGACGAAGCCCGAGCCGCTGGTTCCCCGCGAACAAATCGTCGGCGTGCGCGAGCGGATCGATTACCTCGGTAACGAGATCGTTCCGCTCAATCGCGGAGATGTGATGGAGGCGATCCGGCGACTCATCAAAGAAGATAAAGTCGAGGCGATTGCGGTCAGCCTGCTCCACGCATGGGCCAACCCGGCTCACGAAGAGGAGATCCGCAGCCTCGCCCTCGAGGCCGACCCGCGGCGCAAGATCTATTGGTCATTCGGCAGCGCCTTGTCGCAGGTAGCCGGAGAGTACGCGCGCGCCAACACGGCCGTCATGAACAGCTACCTCGGCCCAACGGTCGAGCGTTATCTCAAGGGACTGGAGCGGAAGCTCAGAGACGGAGGGCTGAAGAACCCGCTGCTGATCATGCAGGGAAACGGCGGCGTGGCCCACCGCGAACAGGTCTCTCCCCTCGCGAATCTTCAGTCGGGCCCCGCCGGCGGCATGATCGCTTCGGCCCACGTGGCGAAGCTGCTCAAGCACAAGAACGTCATCACCACCGACATGGGCGGAACGAGCTTTGACGTTGGGCTCATCACCGAGGGCTACTGGAGATATGCCCAAGAGCCGATCGTCGAGCGCTTCCGCATTCTCCAGCCGATCATCGACATCGAGTCGATCGGCGCCGGCGGCGGAACCATCGCGCGAGTGGACCCTGACACCGGCAGGCTCTTGGTGGGGCCGAAGAGCGCCGGCGCGAGCCCAGGACCGGTCTGCTACGACGGCGGCGGTGAAGAGATCACCGTCACCGACGCCGATCTGATTTTGGGCATCATCGACCCGAACTATTTTCTCGGCGGCAGGAAGAAACTCAGCAAGGAAAAAGCGCTGAAAGCGATGGAGGACAAGATCGCGCGGCCGCTGCGATTGAAAGTCCACGAGGCCGCAGCCGGCATCTACGACATCGTCAACAGCAAGATGTCGGACCTGATCCGCCGCCAGGTCGTGCGCACCGGCTACCTCCCCGAGGAGTTCGTGATCTACGCCTTCGGCGGGGCAGGACCGGTCCACGCCGCCGGCTTCGCCGCCGAGCTCGGCGTCAAGAAAATTTACATCTTCTCCACCTCTCCGGTCTTCTCCGCCTTCGGCGCCGCGGCCGCGGACGTCATCCACACGCGCGTGATGACCTGCCAGTACATCCTGCCCGCGGAGCCGGCTGTCATCAATCAACGGCTGGAGTCCATCGAGTCGGAGATAAAGCAGATCATGTCGGGAGAAGGATTCGAGAGCGGACAACTCGATTTTCTGCGCTTCTTCACCATGCGCTACCGCCGCCAGACCGCTGGCGTCGAGCTGCCGGTGACTTGGGACCGACTCACTATGGACCGGATTGCAAAACTTCAGGACATGTTTGAGAAGAAGTACGAAGAGCTTTACGGCGTTGGCGCCGGCTATACGAAAGCCGGGATCGAGATCAGCGCGATCCGAGTGGATGCGGTGGGCCGGGTCGCCAAGCCGCGCCTCAAGGCGCAGAGGAGCAAGAAGAGCCGGACGGCCGCGGCCAAAAAGAGCAGACGAAAGATCTTTTTCGCTCGGCCCGAGCGCAGATTCATCGATGCGGAAGTTTACGACTACGCGCTTCTTGGAGCCGGCGCGCGGATCAGGGGGCCTGCGGTGATCGAGCTTCCCTTCACCACGACGCTGGTGCCGCCCAATTTCAAAGTAACCGTGGACGACTATCTGAACCTTATCATGGATGTGAGCTGATGCGGCATCCGACGAGTTTTGATTTTAGATTTTCGATTTTGGATTTTCGATTAAAATCGGAATCCGGAAATCTAAAATCGGCAATCCAAAATCCAAAATGGCTATGAAGATCGATCCGGTTCGCTTCGAGATGTTCTTCCATCGGTTGTGGGCGATAGGCGAGGAGGGGCGAATGACCCTCCAGCAGGTGACCGCCTCGCCGATCGTCTCGCAGGGCGGTGAGTGCATGAGCTCTTTCTACGACGCCGAGGGCAACATGGTGCTCGCCTGCTCCGGCCACCTGCGATTCGCCGCCGCGACTTCGGACGCAATCAGAAGTCTGATGCAGTGGTTCGGCCGATCTCCCGGCTTCCACGACGGCGACCAGATTTTCTTCAACGATCCCTACGTCGCCGGCTCGCACACCTACGACATGATGATCGTCAAGCCTATCTTCCACCGTGGAAAACTGATCGCCTGGACCGCCACCAGCACCCACACGGCAGATACCGGAGGCGTTCTCCGAGGAGGGGCCTACGAGATTTTTCATGAAGGGATCTGCATCTCTGGCCTCAAGGTCGTCGAGCGCGGCGAGTTCCGCGAGGATGTCTTCAGGACTCTGACCGAGCAGTGCCGCGACCCGCAATACGTCGGCCTCGATCTCAAGGCGATGATCGCCGGCAACAACGTGTGCGCCAGGAGGTATCTGGGCTTGGTCGAGAAATTCGGCTTGGGGTTCGTCGGCGCGGCTGGCGAGAAGATGATTCGAGATTCCGAGAGCAAAGCGCGCGCGAAGCTCCGCTCCCTCCCCAACGGCATCTGGGTGACGCGGCAATACGTGACCACGCTGGACAGAAAAACTCGCCGGTCGGTTGCGCAGCAGCTTTTCTGCACGATGACCAAAAAAGACGACGAGCTGAGGCTCGACTTCACGGGCACGAGCCCGCAGACCGACACAGACCACAACTCCACGCTGCCGAGCACGATCGCCCACATCGCGCTGGCGCTGACGAACACGCTTTTCTGGGACGTGCCGTGGAGCGACGGCAAGATGCGGCCGGTGAAGATCAGCGTGCCTGAGGGCTCGATTCTCAACTGCCGCTATCCGGCCGCCTGCGGCGCGGCGCCGAGAATCGGCAACGTGCTGGTCTCGACGGTCTGCGAGGGCGTGGCGAAGATGATCTACGCCTCGGGCCGGCAGGAAGACGTCAACGCCTCGACCACCGGCAATCTCGAATACGTCGGCGGCCCCGGCTATTTCTACGGCGGCCACACGCGCGAGGGCATCGCGGTCGCCCAGGGGCTCTACGACATTCACGGGGCCGGCATGGGCGCGGCACCCTACCGCGACGGCGTCAACACCGGCGGCCACATGAACATCCCCTCCGCCGGCATCACCGACATCGAGCGCATCGAGATGCAATATCCGTTTCTCTATTTCACCCGCGGCCACAACCGCGACGGCAGCGGCTTCGGCCAGCATCGCGGCGGTCTGGGGAGCTACCGGATGTACCTGATCTATGGCTCGAAAGATTGCAGCGTGGACTACAAGCCCTACGGCGGCGTCGCGCAGGGAGGCTTCGGCCTCTTCGGCGGCTATCCAACGGGACTCAGCGCGACGCGGCTGATGGCGCTAGCGGGCCTCGAGATGCTCGACAGAGTCAGCAAGGGAGAATCTCCCGACCCGGACTCGATCCGCGCCCGCGCGTGGGGGAAGCTCCACCATCCCGAGGGAGTGCCGGAGAGGATCGCGCTGCCCGAGGGAAGTCTGCTCGTGGACTACGTCGCGGGCGGAGGCGGCTTCGGCGATCCGCTCGATCGAGATGGGGAAGCGGTGCTGAAAGATTTTGGCAGAGGCTGGGTGAGCCGCGAGAGCGCGGCGCGGATCTACGGCGTGGTGTTGGATGCGAACGGAAAGAGAGTGGACGGCGAAGCGACCATGCAGAAAAGACAGCAGATCCGCGAAAGCCGGCTCCGCGAGGCCAAGCCTGCAGCGGGAAAGACCAGCTCTTACGATGGGAACGGAAAGAAAGAGTTAAAGACGATTCTGAAATTCCATGCGGCGCTGGAAATCGCCGGCGACCGGAAGAGCCCCGTGATTCGCTGCCAGCGCTGCGGCCATCTATTCTGCTCTGCAAAAGAAAACTACAAGCTCTACGCCCTTCACCGCGTGGTGGACCTCAAAGACTTCATGCCCTATCCTTTGCCGACGGGAGAGCCTTACATCGGCGAGTATCACGAATACTTCTGCCCTGGCTGCGCGACGCAGCTTCAGGTTGATCTGTATTGTCCGCCTCTGGGCGGCGAGCCGATTCTCTGGGATATCCGAATCTCGGAGAGCAGGCCATGAGCCTAAGAGGCAAAGCCGCAATCGTCGGCGTCGGCGAGACGCCGGTGGATCGGCTCGGCGGAAAACCGGGCGAGCCGCGCAAGGTAACCGCCGAATATCTTGCCTGGGCCGTCCGTCTCGCCCTTGAAGATGCGGGCCTGACGAAAAAAGACTTCGACGGGCAAGGCCTCGCCGCCATCTACACGACCAATCACTCTCAGCCGTTTTGGCCGGAGGAGGTGGCAAACATCCTGGGAATCACACCGGCGGTTTCGCTCGGCGGTGGGAACGGTGGAGCAAGCGCGGTCTCTTTGTTGGGACAGGCTGCCGCCATGATCGACGCTGGAGTCGTCGACCTCGTTTTGGTTGTTGCAGCGGCGGCGCCATTCAGCGAGCACGGACGCAACAGAGCCGAGCCGGCCGACACCCGCGATTTCGAGATGCCGTTCGGCGTGATGGGACCCAATTGCAAGATCTCCTTCGTCATGAGCCGCTACATGCATGAGTCCGGGATGACGACGGACCATTTCGGCAAGATCGCGGTCACCACGCGCTACCATGCTTCGCTGAACCCCGATGCCTACCTGAGAAAACCGTTGACGCTCGAAGAATATAAGAGCGCGCGCCTCATCTCGGATCCAATCCGCCTTTATGACTGCGTCCTGCCGGCGAACGGCGGCAAGGCTTACATCATGGCGTCACCGGAGCGCGCCAAAACTCTCCGCAAGCCGCCCGTCTATCTGCTCGGATGGGGCGAGTGCCACAATGCGAGCGCCGGCCCGCGATTCCGCGCTAATCCTCTGATTACCGGCATCCGCGAATCCGGCAAGGCGGCCTTCGAGATGGCCGGCATATCCCTCAGCGATATCGATTTTCTCGCTCTCTACGACGACTATGTTCCTATCGTCATGCTCCAGATCGAAGATCTCGGCTTTTGCAAAAAGAACGACAAGGAATTTTTCGAGAGGACGGATTTTACCTTCAAAGGCGAACTCCCGATCCAGACCGGAGGCGGGATGATCAATTGCGGCCAGCCCTCGACCACCGGCGGCATGCTCCACGTCATCGAGGCGGTGCGGCAACTGAGAGGCGAAGGCGGCGCGCGTCAGGTGGCCGGCGCGAAGGTCGGCGTTGTGACCGGACTAGGAGCAGTCAACTACGGGAAGAATTTCGGCTGCACCGCCGCGGCGATTCTTGGGAAACAGTACTGAGTTATGAGTTCTGAGTAATGAGTAACGAGTCAACAGACTCAGCACTCAGGACTGCTTTAAGGCTCGAATATGGCCGACGAAAGAAGAGAAATTCCAAAGCCACTCCCCGAGATCACGCCGGTCACGCAGCCCTTCTGGGAGGCCGCAGCCAACGGGAAATTAGTCATGCAGCGCTGTCGCGCCTGCCGGTCGTGGGTCTGGTGTCCCCGCCCCGCCTGCGTCGAGTGCGGCAGCGAGAAACTTGAGTGGACTCCTGTCAGCGGCCGCGGGAATGTCTTTGCCTTCACCGTGATCCGCGAGGTGGTCGGCCGAGCCCTGAGAGGGTTCGAGAAGGACATCCCCTACGTCACGGCCTGGATCGATCTCGAAGAAGGACCGAGGATCTGCAGCAACATCGTCGGATGTCCGATTGAAAAAGTGGCGATCGGTATGCCCGTCGAAGTGGTGTTCGAAGAAGCCGGTCCCGGTATTTTCCTCCCCAAGTTCCGACCCCGCTAGCCTCTCTCGAAGATAGAGGATTGAGAATCGAGGATTGCAAGGCTCTATCCTCCATCTTCTATCCTCTATCCTCTATTTTTTTCCGCAACGGTTGTATCAACTTCTGCTAGGGTATATTCTTGCCTCAATCCGCCGCGAGGCGATTCTCAGTTCTGGAGGCCTGCATGAAGATTCGTTTTTACTCAGTGACGCTGACGATCCTGGCGCTTCTCTGTTTCTTCTCCAATGTCTCCGCGCAGACAGAAAAGGGAGGAAACGTGGTCAGAGGCGGCGCGACGGTCAGCCTGGAATATACCTTCTCCGGTGAAGATGGAAATGTCATCGAGTCAAACAAAGGCAAGGAGCCTTTGAGCTATGTGCAAGGGCAGGATCAAATCATTCCGGGTTTGGAGAAGGCCCTCGAGGGAATGGCGGTAGGCGCGCAAAAGAACGTTCGCGTCAAACCCGAAGAAGGCTATGGCCCTGTTGACCCGAGGGCTTTCCGGGAAGTGCCGAAGGAGAACGTTCCTGCGGACGCGCTAAAAGTCGGAACGACACTTTTCGCCAGAAACGGGCAGGGCCAGGATTTCCCGGTCCGGGTCCATGAGATCAAGGAAAAAACAGTGGTGATCGATATGAACCACCCCATGGCAGGCAAGACGCTGATCTTCGATGTCAAAATACTCGACATCAAATCCGCCGCGGCAAAGTAGCTCCCTTACCCTCTCTCCTGGTTACGCACCAGCGGAAGCCAAGCCGGCATGACGCTTCAGGAGTTCGCCCAGCAAATCAGGAGGCGCCGCGACATCGTCTTCTTCACCGGCGCCGGGATCAGCACGGAATCCGGCGTGCCAGACTTTCCTAGGCAGGTAGGAATCTAGAGCCGCCTCCAACCCGTGAACCACTGCGACTCTGTGGTCAGTGAAGAGACAGGTCACGGAATTTTCCTGTCAAAGCTAAAGAGGGTAGAGATTTAATACGCGCCCCCACAGTGGATCTTTTGACAGCAGGCGGGATCTCGCCTATTACTATCCTTTCATGCGTCCTCGTTTTTTCTACGGCTATGTCATTCTCTTGCTCTGCTCTCTCAACACGCTCTTCGTTCGAGGGACAACCGGCTCTTTCAGCGTTTTCTACCTCGCCCTGTTAGACGAGTTTCGCTGGTCCCACGGCGTCGGAGCCAGTATCGTCTCTCTCAATTCTCTGATCTATGCTTCTGTTTCCCCGGCGGTGGGATACGCGTTTGATCGGTTTGGCCCGCGTTTCCTGCTGCCGTTTGCCGGTCTTTTGATGGGACTCGGCTTCGCCTTCTCCGGCCGCAGCAACTCTCTCTGGGAATTCTACATTTACTACGGCGTCATCGCCGCCATCGGTCAGGGGGGTTTGGGTTTTGTAACCCAGAGCGCGTTGATCTCTCACTGGTTTGTGCGCCGTCGCGCTACGGCCATCGGTCTGGCGACGATGGGACAGGGATTGGGGATGTTGACCATTGTTCCTCTCGCGCAGCTCCTGATCTCGCGCGCGGGTTGGCGCGCCGCTTTCATGATCTTGGGAGTGCTTATTCTTCTTGCGATCATTCCAGCCAACGGGCTTTTCCAGAGGCGCCACCCCGGCGAGGTGGGACAGCTTCCCGATGGAGACAGGGTCGGCTCCGATGAAGCGTCCAAAGCTTCGAAGAATACCGCGCACAAATACCAGTGGACCGTGGCGTCGGCGCTGCGCTCCTTCCCTTTTTGGAGCCTCACGGTTGGCCACATCGCGCTGGGGTCCGGCCTGTTCGTCATTTACACCCATGTAGTCGCCCATCTCGTTGACCAGGGACTCGACAGACTACTCGCCGCATTTATCCTGGGGGTCATTGGATTCACGAGGATAGTCGGAACTTCTCTATGGGGCTATGTATCAGACCGATTGGGCAGAGTCACGGCCTATGGCGCCTCAATTCTGCTAACCTTGATCGGCCTCGCCTGCCTGCTCGGAATCGGGCTTGATTCGCCGCTGTGGTTTGTGTACGTGAGCGGGATATTGTATGGAATCGGTCATAGCGCGGGAAACCCCACCTACGGAGCGGTCATCGGAGATATCTTCGCCGGAAAAAATGTTGGAACCATCTTCGGCTTCCTCGAGATCGGCTTCGGACTCGGCATGGCCTTTGGCTCCTGGTCAGGCGGGATGATTTACGACCTCGCGGGATCATACCGGTGGGCATTTGGTCTCGCCTTGCTCTGCTTTTCTGTCTCCTTTTTGGCCATCCAGGCCAGCAGCGCCTGGCACCAAAAACAGGCGCAGGCAATCCAGACATGAGGGACAGATACATCAGATGAAACTAGAAGAGTTCGCCCAGCAAATCAGGAGGCGCCGCGACATCGTCTTCTTCACCGGCGCCGGGATCAGCACGGAATCCGGCGTGCCGGACTTCAGGAGTCCCGGCGGGATCTGGACCCGATTCTCTCCGGTTTACTACTCTGATTTTCTCGACAGCGAGGCGGAACGAATTCGCTACTGGAAGATGAAGAGGGAAACCCACGACCTCTACAAAAACGTTCAGCCCAACATCGGCCATTATTCCATCGCGGCATTTGAGAAGAGGGGGCAGTTGCTCGGCCTGATCACGCAAAACGTCGACGGGCTGCACGGCCTCGCCGGAGTCTCGCCTGAAAAAATGGTCGAGCTTCACGGAACCGACCGGAAGGTGAGCTGTCTCAGTTGCGTCAAGGAGTTCGATCCGGCGCCGATCTATGAAACGATCAAGGACAACTTCACTCCTCCGCTCTGCGATGACTGCGGCGGCCTGCTCAAGCCGGCGACCGTATCCTTCGGCCAGCCGATGCCGCCGGCAGCGATGAAGCGCGCCCAGGGCTGGAGCGAAGCGGCAGGAGTCTTCATCGTCGTAGGCTCCTCTCTCGTTGTCCAACCCGCCGCATCGTTTCCGGTAATCGCGAAGCAGAGCGGCGCAATGCTGGCTGTCATCAACCGAGACCCGACGCCGCTGGACGCTCTGGCAGATTACGCGTACAAGGGCGCCATCGGGGAATTTTTCAAAGAGCTGAACCCGCTGCTCTTGGACGGGTGAAAGCATGAGTTGACGACATGAAACGTAAGAGCCGAAGCAATAGTGATGAACTGCGTCCTGAGTACAACTTTGACTACTCAAAAGCCGTTCGCGGAAAGTACTACAAGCGCCTTTTGAAGGAAGGCGCAAATGTCGTCGTACTCGAGCCGGACGTCGCCAAGGCTTTCCGAGACTCAGCAGCAGTGAACGACACATTGCGCTCCCTGCTCCAGGTCGCACGTCTTTCTAGCCGTCTGACTGTGCGCTCGAACAGGGCGGCGCGCAAACGCGCCACCGCTTAGCGGCGACGTGTTTGACGTTTCCGCTCTTCATCGAGGAGAGCTGCCGCGGGCAAGCCGATGTTGCTAGTGGGGCGTTTCGCCAGCCGTTCGCGAAATGCGCTGCGAGCCAGCTCTCGCTCGACAGCCGCAATCACGATATCGCCGATCGTGCAGCGGCGCTTCTCCGCGCAACGCCGCAGATTCCGATGCAAAGAATCCGGTATCCCCTTTACTTGGAGGTTCGCCATGGCCCGACTATGGTATGCTCAAAGCATGCTGTCAAGTTGTTTTGTCGGCGACTTCTTTCGAGAGCTTAATCCATTGCTATCCGACGGCCGAAAGCGCCGTCACCAGCCTGGCAATTGCTGCTTTGCCATCGTGGATAGGCCGCCGGAGCAGCAGCCTTTGCTAGAAAAATAGTCCTTGACAAGATTTTCGTAAATGAG
>JAHFAP010000190.1 GCA_023250495.1 Deltaproteobacteria bacterium
GCCTCTTGCCTATCCTGTAAATTTATCCTATTTTACGCGCAACTAACTTCGGCTGGGTCTCCGATCCGGTCACATCGTTGATCCGACATCATCGACCGGACTGACTCTCCCCAGCCAGGTTTTTTGTTTGAGGTAATTTGTGTCCAGCCTGATTCCGAGCGAGCGAATCGAACAGTCCATACTATTGATCCGCGGGCACAAAGTTATGCTGGATGCGGATCTGGCAAAACTCTATGGCGTCAGCGTGGGAAGGCTCAACGAGGCGGTCCGGCGCAACATCGACCGCTTTCCCGATGATTTCATGTTCCAACTGACCAGAGAAGAGTTTGAGGATTTGAGGGCGCAAACTGTGACCTCAAACTTGAAATCGCAATTTGCGATATCAAGTTCGGCATGGGGAGGCCGTCGTCATCCGCCGTACGCTTTTACCGAGCAAGGGGTGGCCATGCTTTCCAGTGTTCTGAGAAGTAAGCGAGCCGTCCAGGTTAACATCGAAATCATGAGGGCCTTCGTCCGGTTACGCCAGATTCTCTCCAGCCATAAAGAATTGGCCCGAAAGCTGGAAGAATTGGAACGCAGAATCGGCGCTCATGACCAACACATCCAGGCGGTGTTCCAAGCGATCCGCCAGCTTATGACGCCGCCGGAGCCCAAGAAACGAAACATCGGCTTTATCGTCAAAGAACGGGCGGCGAAATATGGAAGGGCAATAACGAACCCGAGGCCTTAAGGACCTCGATCAGCAGGAGCCCAGGTAGGATTGTTTAGATTGTCGTGTCTGACCCCAACGCTTCCCACACTGAAACTTTCCAATGTATCCGTCACCTGCTTTGCGTATAGAATGGGTCTGGAGCGACTTCACCTCTACCGTCACTGGCGATCCTTTGTAGACAAAACTGAGGTCGCCTTTCTTTGTCCGGTCGTGGTTGTCGTATTTTACCAGGTTGCTTATCCGTTCGTCAGAAAACCACGTCTTCCTCAGTTTGTACTCGCTCACATAACCGAACATGAAACCACGCAGGCTGGGGTTGGCAGAGACGATTTCATCAAGCCCTTCGACAGTGAGCTTCCAGCGGTCAAGGACGCCCATTATGCAATCCCTTCCCGCGCGGGTTCCCGCCTCCTGTCTTCACGAATACGAGAAAGTACGAATGGTTTTTCCTGGCATGTTCTTGCTTCTTGATGCGGCTCACCGCAGGCTTGTTAGGCCTAACCACAACAAATAAATCCTTCGTGAAGAAGCCCACGGACTCATACTCTTTGATGATCTCCACGTGGGTTAAGCGCTGCGTGTTCGCGCTCACTTCGTCCTGGCACTTAACGATCAAGACTCCGTATTTCTTTAAGACATCGGTAGGCCTCGCGGCCGGCTTTGAAGTAAAGATCAAGCACCGCGTCATGGTACTTCGGCCCTCCCGCCGTCCGCTCTCCGTTTGAGTAGGTCGTCCTAAAGGCGGCATAAGTTCCTGAACCAGCCATCTGGCTTGTCGCACCTCTATACAGCCCCTCCATGTAAGGAGGGTCTAGGACGACACAGTCAATGGTTGAGTCGTCATAGGGCAGCTTGCGACAATCCACTCCCGTCTTTATATCAGTCGCCAGCAGTTTGTATCTTGTCTTTGGAACATTCTTCCAAAAGATGCCGGTGCCATAGGTAACGTCGGCGACCACAGAGCCGGCGGGTACGTGGAGACCCAGAACCGATGGAAAAATATTTTCATTCATGCCAACGTGGGCACTGCAGACGAGCTCACTAGTGGTGACACCATCAGGGGACTTTCTTTTGGACCGCTTCGTCGCATATAGCTCCAACTGCTTGCGGACCGTGAACGCATCCCCGTGCATCCTGGCTCTTTTCCGTAGCGCCTTATTCATTCCCAATCTGCCCCTGTAATCTATAGCGGACGGATAACTCATAACTCCTATACTCAAAAAGCTCCACCACTCAATTTCTACAAAACTATCCAGGAGTCTCGATATTTGTCAAGAAAAAAAGAGAGCAATCGATCAAATGGTTCATCCAGGCTGAGCCCGGTCGCCCATCTCGCGGCTCCCGTTCAAATAGTCCCGCAGATATCGCGCTGTGTAGGATCGCTTGCCGTCTTTGATGATCTCGAGCGGTGGTCCGGAGGCGACCAGATAGCCGCCTTTTTCCCCGCCCTCCGGACCGAGATCCACAAGGTAGTCCGCTTCCTTGATGATCTCGAGGTTGTGCTCGATCGTGACCACCGTATTGCCCATGTCGACTAAACGGTGCAGGATCTGAATCAGTTTTTCCACGTCGGCGAAGTGGAGGCCGGTGGTCGGCTCGTCTAGAACGTAAAGAGTTTTGCCGCGCGATTCTTTACCCAGTTCGTAGGAGAGCTTGATCCGCTGCGCCTCGCCGCCGGAAAGTGTGTTGCTCGCCTGCCCGAGCGTGATGTATCCCATGCCGATATCGTCGAGGATCTTGAGCGGCCGCGCGATCTTGGGGAAGGCATGGAAGAAAGGCACGGCTTCTTCGACCGTCATTCTCAGCACGTCGGAGATATTTTTGCCGTCGTAACGAATGCTCAGAGTTTCCTCGTTGAAGCGCTGGCCGCCGCAAACATCGCAGCCCAGGAACACGTCGGGCAGAAAGCTCATCTCCTTGCGAATCTTCCCTTGCCCCGCGCACACCTCGCACCTGCCGCCGGAGACGTTGAATGAGAATCGGTTCGGCGCGTAGCCGCGCAGCCTGGCCTCGGGAGTGAGCGCGAACATGCGCCGGATCTCGTCAAGGAAACCCACGTAGGACGCTGGGATGGAGCGCGGGGTTTTGCCGATCGGGCTCTGATCCACCTCCACGACCCTTTCCACCTCTTTCCAGCCGGTGATCTCCTTGTGTTCTCCAGGGCGGCCGGCGAACTGGCCGAGCTTTAACTTGAGCCCTTTATAGAGAACCTCTTTCACCAGCGTGCTTTTGCCCGAGCCCGATATTCCCGTGACACAGCTCCATGCGCCCAACGGAAGTCGCACGTCTACATTCTTGAGATTGTTCGCCCTGGCGCCGCGCACAGTGAGCCAGGCCGAGCCGGCGAAGAGACGGCCCGGCCAGAGCCTCTTCTTGGAAGAGTTGAGAAAAATGCCGGTGAGCGAGGCCGGGTTTTGCCGGATCTGCTGCGGCGTGCCGATCGCGACCACGTTTCCGCCATGGACTCCCGCGCCCGGACCGAGGTCCACGATGAGGTCGGCTGCTTCAATCGTCGCCTCGTCGTGCTCGACAACCAGGACGCTATTGCCGGCTCTTTCTAGTTTCTTAAGCGTCTCAAGCAGCATGCCGTTGTCTCGCGGGTGGAGGCCGATAGTCGGCTCGTCGAGGATGTAACAGACGCCGCGCAAATTCGATCCGAGCTGGGCCGCCAGGCGAATGCGCTGGGCCTCACCGCCGGAGAGGGTGTCGGCGCGGCGGTCGAGAGTGAGATAGGGCAGTCCTACTTCCGATAGAAAATTGAGCCGCTGCTGGATCTCGCGCAGGATCTTGTCTGTGATGGCGCGGTCTCGGTCCGTGCTGCCATCGCCGCGCTGTTTCAAATGGAGCGAGCGGAAATATTCCCGACCCTCCTTGACCGACAGCGCAGCGACCTGCCAGATCGCCTGGCCATTCACCTTGACAGCCTGGGCGCGCCGGTTGAGCCTCCTGCCGCGACAGGAGGCGCAGGGCGACTCGGCCATGAACTGCGACAGCCACTCAACCAGACCATTCTCCGATTCGTCCCAGAGCCCTTTGAGATAGGGTATGAGGCCGACAAAGCCTGTCTCGCCGCCGTGGAGGATCAGCTCCCGATTCTTTTTGCTTAAGCGCGAAAACTGCGCCTCGACATCCACCCGCTCCTCCTTGAGATCGCGCAGCAGGCGCGAGAGCCCCCGCTTGATTTCGCTCGCGCTTGCGGATGCGCTGGAGGCCAGGGAAGAAAAAATCTCCTCGACCGGCCGGCGCGGGTCGCCGATGATCAGCTCAGGATCGAACTCCAAATTGAATCCCATGCCGCTGCACTCCGCGCAGGCTCCATGGCGGCTGTTGAAAGAAAACAGCCTGGGGTCGAGCGGCTCGTAGCCGATGCCGCAGTGGAGACAGAAGAGACGCTGGTTGTAGATGTGCTCGCCGGATTTTGTGAGGAGATGGACCACGCCATTTCCAAGGCGCAGCCCCTGCTCCACCATCGCCTCCACCTCGCGCCCTCCCGCCTTGGCTTGGCCGACGACGATATCGATGTCGTGCTCGCGATAGCGCTCTAAACCAGCGACCAATTTGGACGACCTGAGATCCACTACTTCTCCGTCGATCCGCGCGCGGCGGTAGCCCAACCGAAGGGCGCCGGTGATCACCTCTTTGTGGAATCCCTTGCGTCCCCTGACGATCGGACTGAGAACAACGACTTCCTTGCCTCTGTGAACGCGGGAGACGCGGTCGAGGATCTGGCTTTTGGTGAGCGACCTGATTGGGCGGCCGCATTGCACGCAGTGCTGCTTCCCGACTTTCGAATACAGAAGCCTGAGATAGTGGTAGATCTCCGTGACGGTCGCCACGGTGGAGTTCCTTCCACCTTGGCTGAGGCGCTGCTCGATCGCCACGGTGGGCGGGATGCCGGAAAGCAGGTCCACGTTGGGCCGGTCCATGATGTTGAGAAACTGGCGCGCGTATGTAGAAAGGCTGTCGATGTAGCGCCGCTGCCCTTCGGCGTAGATGATGTCGAAGGCCAGGGAGGATTTTCCGGAGCCGCTAAGACCGGTGATCACGACGAAGTGGTCGCGAGGAATCTCGAGAGTGATATTCTTGAGATTGTGTTCTTTTGCGCCGACGATTGTGATGGCGTTGTTTCCATCCCTTAAACTCTTTAACCCTTCAACCCTTGAACTCTTTTCGAGCAGGGGCTCGAAAGGCGATGGGAGGTTTTTTCCCAGATAGGGCTTGAGGTACCGCCCTGTGTAAGAGCTGTCGCTTCGCGCAATCTCTTCAGGCATTCCAACAGCCACGATCGTCCCGCCAGCGTCGCCGCCCTCTGGCCCAAGATCAATAATGTGGTCGGCGCATTTGACCACCTCCATGTTGTGCTCGATGACGACGATGGAATGGCCCTGATCGATCAGCTCGTTGAAGGCCCAGAGCAGCCGCTCGATATCGTGAAAGTGAAGCCCTGTCGTCGGCTCGTCAAAGATGAAGAGAGTTCCTGATTTTCGCGCTCTGGCCATATGGGCTGCGAGCTTCAGTCGCTGCGATTCTCCTCCCGAGAGAGTCGTGAGCGGCTGTCCCAGCCGGACGTAGTCCAGACCGACCGCGCGCAAGGGGCGAAGGCCGTACTGGATCTCCGCCGAGTCCTTGAAGAACTCCATCGCCTCCGCGACCGTGAGCTCCAGCACCTGACGGATGCTGCGCCCGCGATAGGTCACTTCTAGAATTTCTTGTCGGAAGCGGCTCCCCTGACACTCGGGACAGGAGGTGTAAACGTCCGAGAGAAACTGCATCTCGACCTTTTCAAACCCCTCGCCGCGGCAGGTCTCGCATCTCCCCCCTTCGACATTGAAAGAGAAGGTCGAGGGCGTGTAGCCTCTGAGGCGGGAGAGATCGGTGGTGGCGAAGAGCTTCCGGATCGGATCGAAGACCTTCATGTAGGTCGCGGGATTCGAGCGCGGCGTGGTCCCCACCGGCGATTGATCGACCAGGACCACATCGGAGATCTTGTCCACTCCCTCGATGCAGGCGCAGTGCGTCACCGTCGCGCCCGGAGAATCTTTGAGCTTTCTCAGATTGCGGTGGATCACCTCGTCAACCAGGCTCGACTTTCCAGAGCCGGAAACGCCCGTGATGCAGACGAAGAGCCCGAGCGGGATTTCCACGTCGATTTTCTTGAGATTGTTCGCCTCCGCGCCCAAAACCCTGATCGTCCGTTGCGCGATCGGCCGCCGCCTCCGGGAAGGGAACGGGATGCTCTTTCTCTGCGCGAGGTAGGCGGCGGTGAGCGATTGCTGGTCTTTGAGCAGCCCTTCATAGGGGCCGGCAAAGACCACGCGGCCCCCTTCCTCTCCGGCCTTCGGGCCGAGATCGATGACATAGTCGCTCTCCTTGATGATTTCCGGGTCGTGCTCCACCACCACGACGGTGTTGTGGTTGGCGCGCAGATGGTGAAGGATCTCAACCAGACGGTGGCTGTCCCTCGGGTGCAGGCCGATAGAGGGCTCGTCGAGCACATAGAGCGTATTCACCAGCGAGGAGCCGATGGCCGTGGTGAGATCGACCCGCTCCAGCTCGCCGCCGGAGAGGGTGCGCGACTGGCGATCCAAAGTCAGGTACTCGAGGCCGAC